>JAOPYY010000246.1 GCA_025964395.1 Actinomycetes bacterium
GAACGACGCTCTACATTCTCGACGAGCCGACGACGGGATTGCATTTCGCCGACATCGAGAAGCTGCTCGAGACGCTGCAGCGGCTGGTGGACGCCGGCAACACGATGCTCGTGATCGAGCACAACCTGGACGTGATCAAGCAGGCGGACTGGCTCGTCGACCTCGGCCCCGAAGGCGGCGAGGCGGGCGGCGAGATCGTCGCCACCGGCACGCCCGAGGAGGTCGCGCAGGTGCCCGAGTCCTACACCGGCCAGTTCCTGCGCCCGCTCCTCGAGCCGCGGCGGCAGCCTGCCGTCGCGAAGAAGCGCGCAGTCGCCGCATGAAGTGGCGCCTCGACTGGCACAGCAAGCGCCAGGTGCTCTTCCTCGTCCTCGGCGTGATCGCGCTGGTGATGATCGCCGGGGCGGGCGCGGCGTGGGTTACGCGCAACCAGACGCTCTGCTCTGACGGCAAGCCGCCGGTTGCGCAGCGTGCGGGCATTCTGGGCCAGGGCCTGTACCGCTGCCACAACGGTCAGATCGTCACGACCCCGGGCTGAGCGCGTCGCCCCGGCCGGCGGTGAGCACCTAAGCTGCGCGCGATGCGCGACTGGTGGCTGAGGACGCTGCTCGTTCTGCAACGGCCGCGGCCGGTGTTCGTTGCGCTGCGCGACGACACGCGCGAAGCGGCGGCCGACCGTTCCGAGCCCGTGCTCCTCGTCGTGCTGCTCGCGGGCATCGCAGCCGTGCTGGCGACGGGCACCGCTGCTCACCTGAACAACGACGGTTCGTACAGCCCGGTGCTGATCGCGATCTGGGCGTTCTTCGCCGGCAGCGTCTACGGGCTGTTCGGCTACTTCGCGTTCGGCGCCGTCCTCCACGGCGGCGTGAAGGCGCTCGGCTCCCAGGGCTCGTACCGGCGTTCGCGCCACGTGCTGGCATTCGCGCTCGTGCCGGTCGCGCTCTCGCTCATCGTGTGGCCGGTGAAGCTCGCGCTGTACGGCGGCGACTGGTTCCACGCGGGCGGCCGCGACACCGGCGGGGGCGGGCTCGCCTTCGACCTGATTCAGTTTGCGTTCTTCGCCTGGGCCGCTGTCCTGCTCGTCGTCGGGGTTCGTGCTGTGCACGGCTGGACGTGGGCGCGCGCTCTTGCCGCGTGCGCGCTCGCGCTGGCGGCGCCTGTCGTGCTCGCGCTGGCGCTCAGTTCGCTCTGACCTCCGCCAGTGCTTCCTCGAACACCGCGAGCTCCTTGTCGGTCATCGAGTATGTGTGCTTCTCCTCCGGGAACGCCCCGTTGCGTACCTCGCTCGCGTACCGCTCGACCGCTGCGCCGATCGTCGGCGCGAGCTCGGCGTACTGCTTGACGAACCGCGGCGCGTGCCCCTCGTAGAGGCCGAGCAGGTCGTGCCAGACGAGCACCTGCCCGTCGCAGTCGGGGCCGGCGCCGATCCCGATCGTCGGGATGTCGAGCGCCTCGGTGATCCGCGCCGCGACCGGTGAGGGCACCGCCTCGAGCACGATCGAGAAACAGCCCGCGGCCTGCAGGGCGAGCGCGTCGTCGTAGAGCTGCACCGCCTTCGCCGCGCTTCGCCCCTGCGCCTTGAAGCCGCCTAGCATCGTCGCCGTCTGCGGCGTCAAGCCGACGTGGGCCATCACGGGGATCCCCGCACCGGTGAGCGCACGGACGCGCGAGAGCATCACGCCTGCGCCTTCGAGCTTGATCGCGTCGGCGCTCGCTTCCTTGACGAAGCGGATCGCGGTCTCGACGGCCTGCTCGTCGGAGACTTGGTACGAGCCGAACGGCAGGTCGGCGATCACGAGCGGCCGGTCCGCGCCGCGCGTGACTGCGCGCGTGAGCATCAGCATCTCGTCCACCGTCGCGGGCACGGTGGAGTCGTGTCCGAGCACGACCATCGCCGCGGAGTCGCCGACGAGGATCAGGTCGACGCCGGCCGCGTCAGCGATCCGTCCCGACGGCGCGTCGTACGCGGTGATCATCACGATGCGCTCGCCGCGCTGCTTCATCTCGGCGAGCTCGGGAAGCGGCAGCTTGCCGGAAGCGGGGGTTCCGGCCGAGCCTTGGCGCGGGCGGGTGGTCATGGGGTTTCTCCTTCTCTGAACGGGACGTTGTCGACCAGCCGTACGTTGTCAATCAAGCGCACCGCGCCGACGCGGGCTGCGACAGCGAGGGTGGGGCCGTCGAGGTCCGCGACGGCGACGTAGTCGGGTTCGATGCCTGCGCACTCGAGGACGGCGCGGGCCTGTGCCTCGTCGCGTGTCTCGAGCGCGCGCGGGATCGCGCGCGCACGCTCGCGCTCGTCGGCCGTCAGACGCGCGTTGCGCGAGGAGAGCGCAAGCCCGTCCGTATCGCGCACCGTGTCGACGACCCGGATTTCGACGCCGACGTTCAGGTCGCGCACGAGCTGCTTCAGCACGGCGACCTGCTGCGCGTCCTTCTGCCCGAACCACGCGATCTCCGGGCGGATGATGTTGAAGAGCTTGAGGCACACCGTCGCGACGCCACGGAAGTGACCCGGGCGATGCGCGGATTCGAGGCCCTCGGCGGAGCCCTCCGGGACGACCCACGTCGCGAAGCCCGGCGGGTACATCGCTTCTGCGGACGGAGCGAAGATCACGTCGACCCCTTCCGCCTCGGCGAGTGTGGCGTCGCGCGCGAAGTCGCGCGGATAGGCGGCGAGGTCGGCGCCGTCCGAGAACTGGACCGGATTGACGAACACGCTCGCGACCAGGACATCGCATCCGGGCCGTGCGGCACGAAAGAGCGCCGTGTGACCTGGATGCAGCGCGCCCATCGTTGGCACGAGACCGACGACGCCGTGGCGCGGGAGGTCGAGCTCGTTGATCGACCGCGCGACGATCACGTGCGCGTCACCTCGACGAGTGCTTCGTACGCGTGCTCGAAGCCTGAGCCGCGCAGCGCGGCGCGGTGGCGCTCCACGGTCTCCCAGTCACCGCGCGAGATCGGGCCGGTCAGGTCGAAGTCGTTCTCGATCGTGCGCGTCATCAACGGCACGAGCGCCTCGGGCGGTGCGCCCGCATCCTCGAAGAGCTTCGACGCAGCGCGGTGGAGGGTGACGAGAAAGTTCGAGGCGATCGACGCGCCCGCGTGATAGCTCCCACGCCGGTCGTCGGCAAGAACGAACGGCTGCAAGCCGAGGGTCTCCGCGAGCCAGAGCCCGCGTGCCTGCGCCTCCTCGAACTCCGCCGTCACCGCGCCCCAGGCGCCGTCGAGCTGCTCGGGCCCGCGTTCCAGCGTCAGCGTCTGCAACGGGTGGACCGAGAACCGGTTGACGTGGGGCTCGAGCGCCGCGAGCGGCGTTCCGCCGGAGACGTGGGCGACCCACGGCCCACGCTCGATCGACCGCGCCACCTCGGCGATCGCCCGGTCGGGCACGCAGAGCAGCCGCAACTCTCCGTTCTCGCGCACGGCGACGCCGCGCTCGTTCAAACGGGCGGCAATTGCGGAGCCGGCACGACCGGCACCGATGACGGTGACGTCCTCGAACATGTTGTTGGCTCCAGTTCCGTGTTTGGATACCGGGCAACAGCAGGGTACTCGACGCCGTCCGGCTCGGAGGCCAAGATGCCCCTTGGTAGGGTTTTCCTGAATGCCGATCTACGAATACGTCTGCATGAGCTGCGAGTCTCACTTCGAGGACCTCGTGGGCATGTCGGATCCCGATCCGAACTGCCCCGACTGTGGCAACCAGAAGGTCGCCAAGCAGTTCAACACCTCATTCGCAGCGCACGGCACCGCCGGACAGCCCTCCTTCGGTGGCGGCGGCTGTTGTGGCGGCGGTTGTGGCAGCTGCGGCTGATCTGTCGCTGATCGCCTACGGCGACGTGGTCGCCGGCTGCGAGCAATGCGCGCTTTCCCAGACGCGCACGCAGGTCGTGTTCGGCTCGGGCTCACCTACGGCCGAGCTGATGTTCGTGGGTGAGGCGCCGGGCTTCCATGAGGACAAGCAGGGTGTCCCCTTCGTCGGCGCCGCGGGGAAGCTGCTCGGCAAGCTGCTCGAGGGGATCGGGATGACGCGCGACGACGTCTACGTGAGCAACGTATTGAAATGCAGGCCTCCGGGAAATCGCGATCCGCTGCCGGAAGAGATCCAGGCCTGCGAGGGCCACCTCTTCCGCCAGATCGAGCTGATTCAGCCAAAACTGGTCGCGACGCTCGGCAACTTCGCGACGAAGCTCCTCTCCGGCAAGCCGGCGGGCATCACGCAGGTGCACGGCCGCGAGCAGCAGGTCGTGCTGGGCGGAAACCCGGTGACGCTCTATCCGATCTTCCATCCCGCAGCCGCGCTCTATACGCCGCGGATGCTGCAAGTGCTCGAGGAAGACTTCCGCCGCATCCCTGAGCTCCTCGGCCGTGAAGCAGCGCCACCCCCGCCGCCCGCCGCACCGCTCTACGCGCCCGAGCCGGCCGCCCCCGTCGAGCACCCGGTCCAGCTCGGCCTCTTCTAGACACGTCTGCGCGGGGCGTGTCCCGTCGCCAAACGACGTGACGAAAGTGCAACAGATCATCCACAGGTCGCTGAAGTCTCTGCAAAACCGGGTCTTGCGGGCTCAACCGTCGATGCCAAACGACGGTCGAAGTCCCGCGACGTCCGTCTCAGACACCATTACGGTCTTGGAGGTGGTGACGGGATCCCCGGAGGAGACGGAAGCGTTGGCGGCTCGGCTGGCCGGTTTGCTGCGCGCCGGTGACGTCGTTGCGGTCTCCGGCGAGCTCGGGGCCGGGAAGACCACCTTCGTCCGCGGGGCGGCCCGCGCGCTCGGCGTGCGCGAGCCCGTCTCGAGCCCGACGTTCACGATCGGCCACCGCTACGACGCGCCCGTGCCGGTTGCGCACCTCGACCTTTACCGCATCGCGGGCATCGACCCGGAGGAATGGGCCGACCTCGAGCCGTACTTCGACGGCACGGTCGCCTTCGTCGAGTGGCCGGAGCACGGGGGCGACTGGCTGCCGGAAACCCGCGCAACCGTTACGCTCAACCACGTCGACGAGTCGCACCGGCAGGTGAGCATCGACAGTGACGACGATCTTGGCCTTTGACACCGCGACGTCCTTCGGGGCGGTCTGCGCGCTGACACCCGACCGGCGTGATCGCGCCGCGCGCGCCGGCGACCTCCTCGAGGCGGTCGACCGCCTCGTCGACGATCAGAGCAAGATCGAGGGAATCGTCGTCGGCCGCGGGCCTGGCAGCTTCACGAGCATCCGCATCGGTCTCGCGACCGCACGGACGCTGGCGCTGGCGCTCGGCGTTCCCGTCGCGGGCGCGTCGACGCTCGACGGCTACGCGGGCGGGATGCCGGTGATCGACGCCCGTCGCGGCGAGGTTTTCGTGCCGGGGCCGCGCGTCTGCAAGCCGGAGGAGGTCGACGTCGAGGGGCAGGTGCTGGTCGGCGACGGAGCGATCCGCTACCGGGAGATCTTCGAGGCGCGGGGCGCGACAATCCCGCCCGACGACGACTCCGCGCACCTTCCCGACGCGCTGCTGCTCGTCGAACGCGCCGGCGCCTTCGGCCCCGCAGGCGCGGTCGAGCCGCTGTACGTCCGTGACCCCGACGCCAAGCCGAGCGCATGACCGCCGTCGCGATCGAGATCCGCGTCCTGGAGCTCACTGACCTCACCGCGATCGAGGCGATCGAGCAGAAGGCCTATCCCACACCGTGGTCACGCTCGATGTTCGCGTCGGAGCTCGCGAAGCCGACGTCGATCTGCCTCGGCGCGTTCGAGGGCCAGGATCTCGTCGGCTACGTGATCAACTCGCGGTACGTCGATGCGTGGCACGTGATGAATGTCGCCGTTGATCCGGAGCACCAGCGGCGCGGCGTCGCGGCCGCGCTCCTCGAGCGGCTGTTCGAGCTGACGCGCGACGACGAGCGTCGCGGCTACACGCTCGAGGTTCGCGTGTCGAACGAGGACGCGATCAGGCTCTACGAAAGGCTCGGCTTCGAATCACGAGGCATCAGGCGCGGGTACTACACAGACAATCGGGAAGACGCCGTGATCATGTGGCGCGACGCGCGCCATTCCGCCTGAGGCGGAATGGCTAGTGGGCGTTGGTGGCGTTCCAGGGGTCGTGTATCAGCGCGGCGATCGCTGTTGCTCGTTTGATGCCCACGCCTGGGACTGACAAGAGGTCATCGATGGACGCTTCGCCGACTTGATGGAGTGATCCGAAGCGGTTAAGGATTCTGCGCGCGGTGATGACCGAGACGTTGGGTGCGGCGCTGAGCGCAGCTTCCGGCGGGGACACTCGTGGTGATTTTGGCCGCTGCGCGTAGATCGGACGATCGCGGATCGCTCCGTTGCAGCGACGGGACGCGAGGGCTAGGAGCCATGCTGACGTGTCGCTCGGACTTTCTGTCCGAATGATGGCGACGCCAAGGTCCGAAACGGCGAGGCAGAGACCTCTCACCGCATTGGCGCGCATTGGTCCCCGGAAGATCGATTGACCTTCGATCACGAGGTAGGGCCAGCGTCCGGCAGCGCGGATCTTTGCCATCTGGTGCCAGAAGCGTCCTTGACGAATGGTGATGTGCAGCCCAGCCACCGTCTTCCGTTCGATCACCGTCTCCGGCCCGACGACGTAGTCACCCAGGGTCAGCGACCGCCATTCGACTTGCGCCCCCATCGCCTTCAACATCTGAGGCACTCCTGACGCCCGCTCATGCACATCCGCGGTGATCACCAGCATCCCAAGAGCCTGCCGCCAACGTTCCGGCGATACTGCAACGGAATGGTGAAAGAACCGTCAACTAGCGATTTCGCCAGGTTCTAGCGTGATACTCGGCATCGAAACGAGTTGCGACGAAACGGCCGCTGCGCTCGTTACAAAAGATGGCGAAATCGCGTCCAGCGTGGTCGCGTCCCAAGACGAACTCCACGCGAAGTTCGGTGGCGTAGTTCCTGAGATCGCGAGCCGGAGGCATCTCGACTTGGTGGTGCCAGTCATCGAAGAAGCGCTCAGTGAGGGTGAGACGAGCTTCGACAACATCGAGGCGATTGCCGTCACATCGAGGCCGGGGCTGATCGGCGCCCTGCTCGTCGGCGTGTCGGCCGCGAAGGCGCTGGCGTGGGCGCGGCGCCTGCCGCTGATGCCGGTGAACCACCTGCACGGGCACGTCGCGTCGCTCTATCTGCGAC
>JAOPYY010000253.1 GCA_025964395.1 Actinomycetes bacterium
TTCGCGGTCGCAGGGAACGTGTAGGCCGGGACGAGCACTTCGTCTCCCGGCTCGAGGCCGAGCGCGAGCACGGCGAGATGGAGCGCAGCCGTCCCGGAGGTGACGACGAGCGCGTGCTCGACCTCACAGAGCCGGGCGATCTCCGCTTCGAACTCGCCGACCTTGGGGCCCATCGTGAGCATCCCGCTCTCGAAGACCTCGGCGACCTCGGCGAGCTCGCGCTCACCGACATCAGGCCAACCTAAACGGATTCGAGAGTCTTCTGCCGGTACCACGCGATTGTCTTCTCGAGGCCATCGTCCAACTCGATCTCCGGCTCCCACCCGAGCACCTCGCGCGCCTTCTTCACGTTCGGGATGCGCAGCTCGACGTCCGCTGACTTGTGGGGCTCGAAGGCGATCCCAACTGGTGCATCTGTCAGCCGGCGAATGCGGGATGCCAGGTCGAAGATCGTCACTGCGCCCCGCGGGTTGCCGATGTTGAATACCTGCCCGACCGCGGCCGGGTGCTCGAGGCAAGACAGAACGCCGGCGACCATGTCGGTCACGTACGTCCAGGCGCGAATCTGCGAACCATCGCCTCGGACAACGAGATCGCGACCAGCGAGCGCCGCTTCGATGAACGCGCGAATCGCCCCGCCCCCGATCTGGCCCGGCCCGAAGATGTTGAACGGGTGCACCGTGACGGTCGGCAGGCCGAGCTCGTCGTGGTAGGCGTGCGCCATGTGCTCGCCCGCGAGCTTCGACACGGCGTAGGTCCAGCGCGCCTCGCCGACGGAGCCGATCGTCGAGACCTGGCCTTCCTCGACGTTCATTGCATGCGTCCCGAACACCTCGCTCGTCGAGAAGTCGACGAACCGCTCGAGCGTCTCCTGCGTCGCGATCGCGGCCTCGAGCGCGTTGTACGTCCCGATCACGTTGACGCGCATCGTCCGGACCGGGCTCGCGAGCACCGTGTCGACGCCGGCGATCGCCGCGCAGTGGACGAAGTGGGTCGCGCCCTGTGCTGCTTCCCGAAGGTGCTCTGCGTCGAGGATGTCGCCCTGGATCAGCTGGAAGTTCTCGTGATCAGCGAGGGGCAGCCCGCTGAGCGAGTCACGGTGGAGGTTGTCGAACGCGACTATCGTGTTGCGATCGACGAGTTCCCGCGCCAGCGTGGTGCCGATAAAGCCGGCGCCGCCGGTAATGAAGATGCTTTTGCCCTCCAACGCCACGCAGCGAGTCTAGCCGGGGCATAAGGTTCTCCCGGTGAGCGACGAGGTTAGTGCTCGGCGCGCCGAGGCCGAAGATGCGCGGGTCATCACGCCGATTGCCTCAAGCGGCATCCGCGGCCGACTCCAGCGCGCCGCCGCCGGCCCGCTGGCCGAGGCACAGCAGACGTTCAACGGACGACTCCTCCGACTCGCCGACGCGCTCTCGACGCGGGTCGACGCTGCAGCCAAGCGCGCCGTGGCGGCCGAGCGCCGAGTCGCCGAACTCGAGGAGCGCCTGCTCCGCCTCGAGCGCCGCGACGATGACGGGCGCCCACGCACGATCGCGTCGCAGCCTCGCCAGGATGCGATTCCGGACTACTTCGCCTACGAGGCGCGCATGCGAGCGCCGACCGAGGAGATCCGCGAGCGGCAACGTCCGTACGTGGAGCTTGTGCGCGGCCACGAACCGGTGCTCGACGTCGGCTGCGGCCGGGGCGAACTTCTGCAGCTGCTTCGAGACGAGGGCATCGAGGCGCGTGGCGTCGATGCCGACGCCGATATGGCCGCTTTTGCACGCGGTGCAGGCCTCAACGCGCAGCAACGGGACCTCCTCGACGCGCTGGGTGCGACGGGCGACGAGTCGCTCGGAGCGATTACGGCGTTGCAGGTCGTTGAACATCTGCCCCCGCGAGCCCTGGTCGACTTCCTCGCCGAATCCGCAAGAACGCTTCGCGCGGGCGGGTTGCTCGTGGCCGAGACGATCAATCCGGTATCTCCGGCCGCACTCCGTCACTACTTCGCGGACCTCACACACGCCCAGCCCCTCGTTCCGGAGACGCTCGAGCTGCTGGCGCGTCAAGCGGGGTTCGGGAGCGCCGAGATCAGGTTCATGAACGAGCCCGAGCAGCACCCCGACACCCGGATCTCCGAGCAGCTGTTCGCGCCGCTCGACTACGCCCTGATCGCGCGCAAGTAGCATCGACCCCCCGTGCCGAAGACCGTCCTCTTCATCGGCGCCGGGCGCCATCAGCGCCGCGCGATCCTCCAGGCGAAGGAGATGGGACTGCGGGTTGCCGCGGTCGACGGCGACCCCGACGCGCCGGGGCTGAAGGAGGCCGACATCGCAAAGGTGGTCGACTTCGCCGACGTCGCGGCGGTGCTCAAGGCAACAGCGCGCCTGAAGCTCGACGGCGTCCTCACGGTGAGCGCGGACCGCGCCGTGCCGGTGGTCGCGGCGATCGCCGATGCGCGCGGCCTGCCGGGGATCGGCGTGGAGACGGCGCACCTGATGACGCACAAGGTCGCGATGCGCCGGCGGCTCGCCGACGCGGGCGTCCCGCAGCCGCGGTTCGCCGCGATCCGCTCGTTCTCCGAACGGCGGCGCGCCGCCGACGAGGTCGGCTTCCCTGCGGTGCTGAAGCCCGCCGATTCAGGCGGCCAGCGTGGCCTCTTCCGCGTCGAGTCGGTCGACGACATCGACGCACATCTCCACGAGGCGCTGGCTGCGTCGCCGACGGGCGAAGCGATCCTCGAGCAGTACGTCGAGGGCACCGAGATGAACGGGATCGTGATCGCGCGCGCCGACGATGCGATTCCGCTGACGCTTTCCGATCGCCTGCGGCCGCCCGGTGTCGGGTTCGGCGTCGGGTGGATCCACGTCTACCCGGCGACGACCTTCGGCGCGCAGCTCGAGGAGTCGGAGCGGGTGGCGGTGCACACGGTGCACGCGCTGGGGTTGCACAACGCGATCGCGTTCCCACAGTTGATCGCCTCACCCGACGGGCGCGTGCAGGTGGTCGAGTGCGCGGCGCGCATCCCGGGCGGTCAGATGGCCGACCTCGTTCGCTTCGCCGTCGGCGTGGATCTCGTGGACGTGCAGATCCGGATGGCGCTCGGCGAGGAGCTGCCCGACGAGCTCGTGCACCCGCGCTTCAAGCAGCCGCTCGCGATCCGGTTCTTCACCGCGGAGCCGGGCCCGTTGCCGACCGGGCGGGTGAAGCGCATCGGGCCCCTCGACAAGATGCTCGCGTTTCCGGGCGTCGTGCAGGCAGACGTCTACCTGGAGGTGGGCGAGACGATCCGGCCGGTGCGACTCGACGGCGACCGTCGCGGCTACGTGATTGCGACCGCAGACACGAACCTCGAAGCGCTCGACCGCGCAGAGGCGGCGTCGCGGCTCCTCGACGTGGAGGTCGAGTGAGCGGCCCGTTCGACCTCGACAACTACCGCGCACTGTTGCGCGGGATCAAGAACGGCGGCTACCGGTTTGCGTACTTCGACGAGTCGCCTGCCGCCGGCGATCTGTTGCTGCGCCACGACGTCGACCTGTCGCTGCGCTCGGCGCTCGCGATGGCCGAGGTGGAAGCCGAGGAGAACGTGCGGTCGACCTGGTTCCTGATGACGCGCTCGAGCTTCTACAACCTCGCCTCCTCGGAGGGCGAACACGCGCTCGCGCGCCTGCGCGAGCTCGGGCATCGCGTCGGCCATCACGCTGTGCATCCGCAGGTCGACCTCGACGAGCGCTTCGAGCGCGTGGTCGCCTGGCACAACCCCGAGCCCGCGTTCATGCACGACGAGATCCCCGGCGCGGTCAACGTCATGCGCCCGCCGTTCTTCGAAGAAGCCCACTACCGCTCGGACTCGAACCAGAATTGGCGCGGCACCAGTCCGCAGGACGCGCTCGCGCGCGGCGACTACGAGTGGCTGCAGCTCCTGATCCACCCGGAGATCTGGGTGTATCCGGGCGGCACGATGCGCGAGACGATGGAAGCGTTCCTCGATGACGACCGTGCCGCGCGCCGCGAGCAGCTCGGACGCGACAGAATCGACCTTTCGTGACCGACGAGGTCCGACTCGTCGGCGGCGACGTAAACGTCGTCGTCCGAGTGGGAGACACGATCCGGCGTCCACCCGAGCCCGCCGGCGTTGTTGCGCTACTGCAGTGGTACGAACGGGTCGGCTTCGAGGGCGCTCCTCGGTATCTAGGCACGGATGAGCAGGGCCGAGAGATGTTGACGTTCGTCGAGGGCGAGCCGGCCTTCGCACCTGTGCCCTCGGGTGATGAAGTCGTCGCGGCGATCGGGCGCTTGCTGCGTCACGCGCACGACGCGCAAGCTGGGTTCGTGGCACCGGTCGACGCCGGCTGGGACACACACGTTGCCAGCACCGACAGAGGCGAGGTGATCTGTCACCTCGATCTCTTCTGGACGAACGTCATCTTCCGCAACGGTCTTCCGGTCGCGCTCATCGACTGGGAGCTGGCCGCACCCGCGTCGCGCGTACTCGAAGTTGCGCTCGCAGCGACGTATTGGGCTGGGATTCGCGCCGACGACCAGCTCGGGGATTGGGGCGTGCCTCTCCAGCGACGCGGAGAGCGGCTGCGCATCCTCTGTGACAGCTACGGGCTCAACGCCGCGCAGCGGCACGTTCTGCTCGACGAACTGGTCGCGCAGCGACAAGGGCGTCTCGATCGTGCGGACTGGCGGGTGACGGGCCGGGAAGCTGTCATCGACAACCTTCGCTGGCTCGAGGAGCATCGGCGCGAACTGGATACGGTGCTCGCGTGAAGCCGATCACCGTCATGGTCACGGCGTCGGGTGCGCCGGGCACGGCCGCGCTGCTCCGCGCGCTGCGCGAGAACGGTGAGCGCGAGGTGCGGCTCGTCGGCACCGACATGAGCGAGCGCGCGGTCGGCAAGCATCTCTGCGACGCGTTCCACATCGTCCCCGGCGGCGCGGATCCTGCGTTCCCCGACGCGATGCTCGATGTCGCCCAGCGGGAAGACGTCGACGCGATCCTGCCGCAGTCATCGTTCGACCTCGCGGGCCTCGCCGCGCACGTTGGCCGCTTTCCGATGCCCGTGCTCGTGTCGAGTCCCGACGCGATTCACCGCTCGAACAACAAGGCGGAGACGTACGCGATGCTGCACCGGCTCGGCATCCCCGCACCGGAGTTCCGCCGCGTCAACGGCGCGCACGAGGTGGACGCCGCGGCGCGCGAGCTCGGCTACCCCGACCGTCCGGTGTGCTTCAAGCCGGTGTTCTCGTCCGGCTCGCGCGGCTTCCGGGTCCTCGACCCGACCGTCGACCGGGCGCACCAACTGCTGAACGAACGCCCCGGCTCGGTCGCGATGCGCCTCGAGGAGGCGGTCGAGCTGCTCCCGGACGCAGGCGGCCCCGACCTGCTCGTGATGGAGCTTGCGACCGGCGGCGAGCGGACGATCGACGGCATCGGCGACGGCCGAGAGATCGTGCTCGGCCATGCGAAGACGCGCGAGGCGATGCGCGCCGGCCTCGCGATGTACTTCGTCACGCTCGACGACCCCGAACTGATGCGGATCGGGAACCAGCTCGTCGAAGAGCTCGCGATCGAGCACTTCTTCAACATCCAGCTCGTCGGCGACTACGTGATCGAGATCAATCCGCGCATTTCGACGATCGTCTACCAGGAGGACTTCAACCTCCCGTACCTCGGCGTCAAGCGCGCCCTCGGCGAGATCTCCGACGACGAGCTGCGGACGTACGCATCGCGCATCCGCCCCGGCCGAACCGCCCTGCGCTACTTCGACCAGCTCGAGTTCGACCGGTGACACCTTCCAGACATGCCTTGCCAGGGCGTGTCCCATGGTCAGACCAAGTCCGGAGTGACTGCAACGTTTGTTCCACAGGTAATGCCGCCGGGGATTTCGGGCCGCGGGACATGACGTTTCCAGACCAGTCTTGTGGTCAGTCCAGGGTGTCGCAACTGTGACAAACGTTCCACAGCTGCGCGTTACGCACGCGCCGGTCAACATTGCCGGCATTCCGTGGGAGAACGTGCAGGCGCTGCGGCGCAAGGGGGTTGACGCACGGCTCGTCGTCTTCGAGCGCGGGACGCTCCATCACGAGGCCGACTGGTCGCTCGACCGGCACGGACCGCTGCCGCAGAAGCTCGTGCAACAGTTCGCCGCCTTCGCGAAGCTCGCGCCGCAGACCGACATCTTCCACTTCTACTTCGGGCTCACGCTGATCCCGAAGTCGATCCAGTTCCCGCTGCTGCGCGCGCTGCGCAAGAAGAGCATCTACCACTACCTCGGCACCGACATCCGCGGGAAGACGCCGGC
>JAOPYY010000005.1 GCA_025964395.1 Actinomycetes bacterium
ACGATCAACTTCGGCCCGAACCATCCGTCGACGCACGGCGTGCTCCGGCTCGTCGTCGACCTCTACGGCGAGGACGTCACGGGGCTCGCGGCGGTGATCGGCTACCTGCACACCGGCTTCGAGAAGAACATGGAGCAGAAGACGTGGTGGAAAGGGATCCCGTACGCGCCGCGCATCGACTACGTCTCCTTCCAGAACAACGAGTACGTGTTCGTCGGCGCGGTCGAGAAGCTCCTCGACATCGAGGTGCCGCCGAAGGCGATCTGGATGCGCACGGCGCTCGCCGAGCTGAACCGCATCCACTCGCACCTCGTCTGGCTCGGCACCGCCGCGCTTGAGCTGGGAGCGATCTCGATGTTCTGGTACGCGTTCCGCGAGCGGGAGATGATCCTCGACCTGTTCGAGCTGGTCGCCGGCTACCGCATGCACACCCGGTACTTCCAGGTCGGCGGGCTCGCCGAGGACATCCCGCGCGGCTTCTACCCCGAAGCGCGCAAGTTCTGCGAGTGGATGCCCAAGGCGATCGACGACTACGAGACGCTGCTGACGCGCAACAAGATCTGGCTCGAGCGCACCGAAGGGCTCGGGCTCCTCTCGCGCGACGACGCGATCGCGCTCGGGCAGTCAGGCCCCGTGCTGCGTGCGTCGGGCGTCGACTGGGACCTCCGCAAGACCGAGCCGTACCTCGCCTACAACAAGGTCGACTTTCGCGTCCCTGTCTTCCAGACCGGCGACGTGTACGCGCGCTACCTCGTGCGCATGGCGGAGATGCGCGAATCGGTGCGCATCGTCGAGCAGTGCCTCGACCGCCTCGAGCACATGGAAGGCGAGCCGTGGATTGCCGACGACCGCAAGGTCGTGCTCCCGCCGCGCGAGGAGCTGCACACGTCGATGGAGTCGCTGATCCATCACTTCAAGATCGTCACCGAAGGCTTCCGCGTACCGGAGGGCGAGGTCTACTTCGCGATCGAGTCGCCGCGCGGCGAGCTCGGCTGTTACATCTGCTCCGACGGCGGGCCGAAGCCGTGGCGCGTCAAGTTCCGCGCCCCGTCGTTCGTCGCGCTCCAGGCGACCGCGACGTGCATGCACGAAGCGCTGATCGCGGACATGATCGCGATTGTCGGCTCGCTCGACACCGTGATGGGTGAGGTTGACCGGTGAGCCTGTACGACGCGATTCAGGAAGTGCGCGCGATCTATCCGGAAGACTCGGAGAGCGCGGTGCTGCCGGCGCTGCGCCTCGCGCAGGGGGAGTACGGCTGGCTGTCACCCGATGCGTTGCGCGAGGTCGCCGATGCGCTCGAGACGACGCCCGCCTACTGCAAGTCCGTCGCATCGTTCTACGACCAGTTCCACCTCGCGCCGATCGGCGAGCACCTCGTCGAGGTCTGCACGAACGTCTCGTGCGCCGTCGTCGGCGCGCAACGGGTCGTCGAGGCATTCGAAGGCGAACTCGGCTGCCACGCCGGCGAGACGAGTGCGGACGGCAAGGTCACGTTGCGCACCGTCGAGTGCCTCGGCGGGTGCGGGTGGGCGACGATCGTCGCCGTCGACCACCACTACCGCACGCACGTCAAGGCCGACGACGTCCCCGCGATCGTGCAGGAGCTGCAAGGAGTTGTTGAAACGCATGGGGACTGAGGTCGAGAAGATCGTCCTCGCGGGCACCGACGACCGCGACCTGACGAAGCTCGCGGAGTACGAGGCCGTCGGCGGCTACAAGGCGCTGCCGAAGGCGCGCGCGATGACGCCGCAGGA
Source organism: Actinomycetes bacterium (assembly GCA_025964395.1). GTDB lineage: Bacteria > Actinomycetota > Thermoleophilia > Gaiellales > Gaiellaceae > PALSA-600. Next base: position 1,758 of record JAOPYY010000005.1, read on the forward strand.
AGTGACGGAGGAGCTGATCACGTCGGAGCTGCGCGGCCGCGGCGGCGCCTTCTTCCCGACGGGGCGCAAGTGGTCGTTCGTGCCGTCGAAAGAGCAGATCCCGAAGCCGCACTACCTCGTCGTCAACGCCGACGAGTCGGAGCCGGGCAGCTTCAAGGACAACGAGATCATCTCGCGCGTCCCGCACCGCTTCATCGAGGGCTGCCTGATCACCGCGCACGCGATCGACTCGAAGCACGTCTTCGTCTACATCCGCGGCGAGTACTCCGGCCCGTACGAGATCCTCGTCAACGCGCTCGAGGAGCTGAAGGACCGGCCCGAGATCCGCGGTGACGTGACGATCGTCGTCCACCGCGGCGCCGGCGCCTACATCTGCGGCGAGGAGACCGCGCTGCTCGAGTCGCTCGAAGGCAAGCGCGGCCAGCCGCGCTCGAAGCCGCCGTTCCCTGCGATCTCCGGCCTGTACGCCTCGCCGACCGTCGTCAACAACGTCGAGACGATCACGACCGTGCCGCCGATCATCGCGATGGGCGGCGCGGAGTACGCGAAGCTCGGGGTTCCGAACACCCGCGGCACGCGCGTCGTCTCGCTCTCCGGCAACGTCGTGAACGGCGGCAACTACGAGATCGCGCCCGGGATGACCGTTCGCGCGATCATCGACGAGCTCGGCGGCGGCATTCCCGACGGGCGCGAGCTGAAGGCGGTCGTGCCGGGCGGCTCCTCGACCGTGATCCTGACGAAGGACGAGATCGACGTCGGCTACGACTTCGACTCGCTCGGCCAGCTGAAGACGGCCATGGGCTCGGCGGGCATCGTCGTGCTCGACGACCGCTGCTGCATCGTGCAGCTCGGCATCCGCTTCTCGGAGTTCTACGAGCACGAGTCGTGCGGCAAGTGCACACCGTGCCGCGAAGGCACGCGCTGGCTGACGGCAATCCTCCGCAAGCTCGAGGACGGGCGCGCAACCCAGGCGGACCTCGACCTGCTGCTCGATGTCTGTGACCGGATCAACGGCAAGTGCCTCTGCCCGCTCGGCGACTCCGACGCGATCATCATCGCGAGCTACGTCGCGAAGTTCCGCGACGAGTTCATCGCACACATCGAGGAAGGCGGCTGCCCGTTCGGCGGGGAGTCGTCCCTCGACCATGTTCTCGCCCCGATCGCCATGCACACTCATTCCCCCGTCGCCGAGGTGCCTGCGTGACACAGACTGCGACCGATCTCGTCACCGTCACGATCGACGAACGGAGCGTCCAGGTACCGAAGGGCACGGGCATCGTCGAGACGGCCGCTTCCGCCGGGATCGAGATCCCCGTCTTCTGTTACGAGCCGCGCCTCGGCGCGCCGGTCGGCGCCTGCCGCATGTGCCTCGTCGAGGTGGCGGGCATGCCGAAGCTGCAGGCCGGCTGCACGCTGACGGCGCAGGACGGGATGATCGTGAAGACGGCGCGCAGCTCCGAGCTCGCCGCCGAGGGCCAGAACTCGACGCTCGAGTTCATCCTCGTCAACCATCCGCTCGACTGCCCCGTCTGCGACAAGGGCGGCGAGTGCCCGCTGCAGGACCTGACGTTCCGGTACGGGCCCGGCAACACGCGCATGACCTTCCCGAAGCGGACGTTCGAGAAGCCGATCCCGATCTCGCCGTTGATCGCGCTCGACCGCGAGCGCTGCATCCTCTGTTACCGCTGCACGCGCTTCAGCGAGTCGGTGGCCGAGGACGGACAGCTCGTCGCGATCAACCGCGGCGCGCAGTCGGTGATCGCGACGTTCGAGGACGAGCCGTACAAGGGCCACTTCTCGGGCAACGTCACCGAGCTCTGCCCCGTCGGCGCATTGACCTCGACGCAGTACCGCTTCGAGGCGCGCCCCTGGGAGATCCAGAACGTGCCGACCGTCTGCGGCCTCTGCCCCGTCGGCTGCAACACCGCCGCGACGACGCGCGAGGGCAAGGTCAAGCGGATCATCTCGCGCAACCACCCCGAGGTCGACGAGGGCTGGCTGTGCGACAAGGGACGGTTCGCGTTCGACCACCTGCACGCGCGCGACCGGATCACGACCCCATTGCGCAAGGCCGGTCCGCGCCGCTTCGAGCAGGTCTCCTGGGAGGACGCCCTCGATCAGGCGGAGACACTGCTGCGCGACGGCGGCGCATCCACCGTCACCGCGCTCTCCGGCAACGAGTCGGTCGAGGAGGCCTACGCGCTCGCGAAGCTGATGCGCCAGGGTCTCTCTGCGAACTCCGCCGTGCTGCCCGAAGAGGTTCCCGACGCGCTCGACAGCTACCGCGCACCGCTCTCGGCGCTGCGCGACGCCAAGACGATCGCCGTCTACTGCGACGAGCCGGTCGTCGAGCGTGCGCCGGTTGTCGAGCTCTGGCTGAAGGCCGCGCGGCGCAAGGGCGCGACGATCACCTACGGCGCGCCGGAAGGCCCGGTCGACGCACTGGTCACCGATCAGCCCGGGATCACCTTTGGCGCGCAGAACGTCTACTACCTCCCGCGCACGCCGAACGGCCGCGGTGTCACTGATGCGTGGAGCGCCGCGGGCGACGGCGAACCGGTCGACGGCAAGCCCCGCGTCGTCGTGATCTCGGGCGACGAGGCGGCGACCGACCCGGCCGTCCGCGCGATGGCCGCGGAAGCGGAGATCGTGATCGGGATCGGGATGTTCCAGGAGAGCTTCCGCGGGATCGCCGACCTCGTCCTTCCGGGCACGAGCTACCTCGAGCGCGACGGGACGACGATCAACCTCGAGGGCCGATTGCAGCGCCAGCGCCGGGCCGTCCTTGCGCCCGTGCCGGACGTGCTCGCGTGGCTTGCGAAGCTCGCGGAGCGCTTCGGCGTCGAGGTCTCGCCGCACTCCTCCGTCGTGTTCGACGAGATCTCGGGGCAGTGCTTCGGGGGCATCTCCTACGCCGACATCGGCGAGCGCGCGGAGCTGCCGCCGCCGGCCGCGCGGCGCGCCGAAACTCTGGAACCTGGTTCAAACCCCGAACCAGGTTCCGGGATCGGGCTGCGCCTCGTGGCCTACCGCCCACTGTTCTCCGGACCGGCGGTCGAGCGCACGCCCGAACTGCAGTTCCAGCGGCCGGGCGGCGACCTCCAGATCTCGCGCGCGGACGCGAAGGCGCGTGGCATCCGCCACGGCCAGACCGTCACCGTCTCATCCAACGGGACGTCGGTGGAACTGCGTGCGCAGATCGCGCGCGACCTGGCGGCCGGCACGGTGCGCGTCGCGGCAACTGACGCCGGCGACCTGCACGCGATCGTCGAGGTGAAGTCGTAGTGCACGAAGCCTGGTGGATCACGATCCCCAAGGCGTTCCTCGTGATCAACGTCGTGATGGTGTTCTTCGCCTTCACGACCTGGCTCGAGCGGAAGCTGCTCGGCCGCATGCAGCAGCGCTTCGGCCCGAACCGTGCAGGCCCCAAGGGCCTGCTCGTGCCGATCGCCGACCTCTTGAAGCTGATCCGCAAGGAGGCGTTCGCGCCGAGCGGCGCCAAGCAACCGCTCTACATCATCGCGCCCGTCGTCTCGATGGCGACCGCGCTCTGGGCCTTCAGCGTGCTCCCGTTCGGCAACGGCTGGACGCTCTGGGGCCACTACATCAGCGGCAACGTCGTCAACGTGCCGATCTCGCTGATCCTGATCTTTGCCCTCGGCTCCCTCGGGATCTACGGCTTCATCATCGGCGGCTGGGCGTCTGACTCGAAGTACTCGCTCCTCGGCTCGATGCGCACGTGCGCGCAGCTCGTCTCGTACGAGGTGTCGCTCGCACTCAGCGTGCTCGGCGTCGTGCTCATGGGGCAGTCGCTCAACCTGCAGGCCATCGTCGACAAGCAGCAGCACACCGTGTGGTTCTTCATCCCGCAGTTCGTCGGGCTGCTCGTCTTCATGTTCGGCGCGATCGCCGAGACATCGCGCCCGCCGTTCGACCTTCCCGAGGCCGACACCGAGCTCGTCGCGGGATACCACACCGAATACTCCGGCATGCGCTGGGGGCTCTTCCAGGCGGCCGAGTACGTGAACATGATCACGCTCTCCGGCCTGATGGTGACGCTCTTCTTCGGCGGCTACCACTTCCCGTGGGTGCACTCGCTCGACCAGTTCGGCCCGATCTGGTTCGTGCTGAAACTCTTCACGTTCGTGTCGCTCTTCATCTGGCTGCGCGCGACCCAGCCGCGCCTGCGCTACGACCAGCTGATGCGCTTCGGCTGGAAGGTGCTGCTGCCGGTCGCGACCGCCAACGCACTCGTCACCGCTTTTCTGGTGGTGCTGATCAAGTGAGCAGGACTATCGAATGAGCTTTGTCGTTCCCAACACGCTGAAGGGCTTCGGCGTCACGCTGAAGCAGGTTTTCAAGAAGCCGATCACGCAGCAGTACCCGGAGTACAAGCGGCCGGTCTATCCGCGCTACCGCGGGCGCCACCAGCTGAAGCGGCACGAGAACGGCCTCGAGAAGTGTGTCGGCTGCTCGCTCTGCGCGGCCGCGTGCCCGGCCGACTGCATCCGCGTCGTGCCGGCCGAGAACACCGCCGACAACCGCGTCTCAGCAGGCGAGCGCTACGCGCGCATCTACGAGATCAACATGTCGCGCTGCATCTTCTGCGGCTACTGCGAGCTCGCATGCCCGTTCGACGCGATCGTGCTCGGCAACGACTTCGAGATCTCCGAATACAACCGCGACGACCTGATCTACACGAAGGACATCCTGCTCGCGGAGCCGATCAAGAAGGTGCCGGTCGCCGATCGCGACCTCTACGACACGCCGATCCCCTACTACAAGGACCATTCGTAGTGGCCAACTTCCTCGTGTGGGTCGTCTGGCTGGGCGCCGCGTTCGCCTGCCTCGTCAGCGCGCTCGCCGTCGTTAGCTTTCGCAACCCGTTCTACTCGGCGCTCGCGCTGATTGGGAACCTCGCGTCACTCGCCGTCCTCTTCCTGTTGCTCTCGGGCGAGTTCGTCGCAGCGGGCCAGGTGCTCGTCTACGGCGGCGCCGTGATGGTGATGTTCCTGTTCGTGATCGCCTACCTCGGCGACAAGAGCGAGGAATCGCCGTGGTCGGGCGGCCCGTCCTGGCAGATCGTCGGCGCCGTGCTCGCAGGGGGCGCGATCCTGGCCGAGGTGATCGTCGTCGTCGGCCTGAAGGCGGGCGACTTCCTTTCGTCGCCGAAGCCGGTCACGCGCGACTTCGGCTCGCCCGCGGCGCTCGGCCGGCTCTTCCTGACCGACCACCTGCTCGCGTTCGAGGTGACCTCGATCGTGCTCCTGGTCGCGGCCGTCGGCGGCGTCGTGCTCGGCGCTCACGCGCGTCAAGGCGAAGATCCGACGGAGGTTCATGCGCGGACCTGACATCCAGTGGTACGTGATCCTGAGCGCGATCCTCTTCTCGGTGGGCGCGCTCGGCGTGATGCTGCGGCGCAGCCCGCTGATCATTCTCCTGAGCGTCGAGATCATGCTGAACGCGGCCAACCTGCTGCTGATCGCGTTCTCGCGCCTGCACGGCCGTGAGGACGGGCAGATCTTCGCGATCTCGGTGATGGCCGTCGCCGCCTCCGAGGTCGTCGTCGGGCTCGGGATGATCGTCGCGATGGGCCGCCGCCACGTCGATCTCGACGTGGACAAGCTCAGGACGCTGAGGGGCTAGCCGATGAGCGCCGCTGCCTGGACCTGCCTGCTGCTGCCGCTTGCCTCGACGGTGCTGATCACGCTCGGCGGGACGCGCATCTCGCGGCGCGTTGCCGGCTACATCTCGACCCTCACGACGATGGGCGCGTTCGCCGCCGCGGTCTACGCGTTCGTGCGGCTGCTCGACAACAGTCCCGAGCACCGCGGTGCGGTCACGACCTCCTGGACCTGGTTGTCGGCCGGCCAGTACCACTTCGGCCTCACGCTGCTCACCGACCAGCTGAGCATCGTGATGATGCTGATCGTGGCCGGCGTGGGGTCGCTGATCGTCGCGTACTCGGTCGGTTACATGGACGGCGAGGACGAGGAGCGCCGCTATTTCGCCTACATCTCGCTGTTCGTCTTCTCGATGCTCCTGCTCGTGCAGGGCGGCAATCTGCTGTTGCTGCTCGCAGGCTGGGGCATGGTCGGCCTCTCGAGCTACCTGCTGATCGGCTACCACCAGGATCGCCCGTCGGCGATCGCGGCCGCGAAGAAGGCGTTCGTGATGAACGCGTTCGGCGACGCGACGATGGCGCTCGCGCTCTTCCTGCTGATCCAGCACACCGGCAAGCTCGGCTATGCGGAGGTCTTCGCCACGAGCCCGCACGGCGGCACCGTCGCGAACCTGATCGCGCTCGGCCTGCTCGGCGGCGCCCTCGCGAAGTCGGCGCAGCTCCCGCTGCACACGTGGCTCCCGGACGCGATGGAGGGCCCGACGCCGGTCAGCGCGCTGATCCATGCCGCCACGATGGTCACGGCAGGCGTCTACCTGATCGTGCGCTGCCACCCACTGTTCGAGAATGCGTACGTGATCCAGGATCTCGCCGCGGGCCTCGGCGCGGCGACGCTGCTGATGGCGGGGCTGATCGCGCTCGTGCAGACCGACATCAAGCGCGTGATCGCGTACTCGACGATGTCGCAGATCGGCTACATGTTCGTCGGCGCAGGACTGGGCGCGTACCCGAACGCGATGTTCCACCTCATGACACACGCGTTCTTCAAGGCGCTGCTCTTCATGGCCGCCGGGCTCGCGATCCACGCGGTCGTCGGCGAGCAGGACATCCGCAAGCTCGCCGGGATCGGAAAGCTGATGCCGTTCACGAAGGTCGTCTTCCTGATCGGCTCGCTCGCGCTCGTCGGCATCCTCCCGTTCGCCGGCTTCTTCTCGAAGGACTCGATCCTCGCCTCTGCACTCGCGCGCGGCTGGTTCGGCGACACGCTGTTCGTGGTCGGGATCATCGGCACGTTCCTCACCGGCGTCTACGCGTTCCGGCTGTTCTTCATCGTCTTCACCGGGGAGCCGTCCGCGTTCGCACGTGAGCACTTCCACTCACACCACGGCAAAGAGGGCCCGCTCTCGATGCGCTGGACCGTCGGCGTGCTCGCAGTGCTTTCCGTGATCGGCGGCTTCCTGCAGTTCGCGCCGCTCTGGCATCCGCTAACGACGTGGCTCGAACCGGTCGCCCGGCCGATCGCGGAGCCGACGAACACGCAGGAGTACCTGGCCTCGGCGATCGCGATCCTTGCGGGAGCGGCGGGCATCTTCGTCGCGTGGACGATCTATGCCGCGAAGCGCGTCAAGGCGCCGCGTGCGGTGAAGCTGTTCGAGCAGAAGTTCTATTGGGACGAGCTCTACGACGTCGTCTGGTACCGCAGCGCCGATCTGCTGACGCGCGGTCTGTACGCCTTCGTCGAGCGCCCGCTGATCGCCGGCTCGATCAGCGCGGTGACCGGCGCAGTCGGACTCGGCTCGCGCGAGCTCTCCGTCGCGCAGAACGGGCTCGTGCGCACCTACGCCCTCGCGCTCGCAAGCGGGCTCGCCGTCCTCACCGTCGTCTTCCTGGCGGCCCGCTGATGTTGGAGGAACACCGTTGCACTGGCTGACGACGATCCTGATCTTCCTCCCGGTCGCGGGCGCGCTCGTCGTCGGCGCATTGCCGTTGCCGCGCTACTGGGTCGGCTCGCTCGCGTCGTTGATCTCGCTCGTCGAGGTCGGCGTGTGGATCACCACCGCGACGAAGTTCGACTTCGGCAGTGCATCGCTGCAATTCAGCCAACGACGTTCGTGGGTCAGCGACCTGAACATCAGCTATCACGTCGGCCAGTACGCGTTCTCGGTCTGGCTCGTGGGCGTGACGACCGTCGTGATGGCCGCGTGCGTGATCTACGGCTGGTGGGTCGGCCGCGAACGGGCGCGGGCGTACTTCTCGCTGATGCTGCTGCTGACGGGCGCGGTCGTCGGCGTCTTCACCGCACAGGACCTGCTCCTCTTCTACGCGTTCTTCGAGGCGATGCTGATCCCGCTCTACATCCTGATCGGCGTGTGGGGCGGCGCGGAGCGGCTGCGCGCGACGCTGACGTTCGTCATCTACACCGTCGTCGGCTCGCTGCTGATGCTCGCGTCGATCGTCGCCTACGGGCTGCAGCAGGGCACCTTCGACCTCACAAAGATCGGGCCCAGCAACTCAACCTGGCTCTTCCTCGGCTTCGTCGCCGCATTCGCGATCAAGTCGCCGCTCTTCCCGCTCCACGGCTGGCTGCCCGCCACGTACCGCGAGTCGCCGCCCGAGGTGTCGGCGGTGCTCTCGGGCATCGTTTCCAAAGCGGGTCTCTACGGCCTGCTGCGGATCGCGATCCCGAAGTTCCCCGAGGTCGTCGCCGACTGGCGCGTCGTGCTGCTCGTCCTCGCTTCGATCTCGCTCGTCTACGGGTCGCTGCTCGCATGGCGCGCACCGGACTTTCGCGGTGTCGTCATGTACTCGTCGCTCGCGCAGTCGGGCCTGATCGTGCTCGGGCTGCTCGCGAACAACGACCTCGGCCTCGACGGCGCGGTCCTGCAGATGGTCAACCACGCGCTGATGTCATCGGCGCTCTTCCTGCTCGCGGGCATGGTCGAACGGCGCACCTCGACCGGCGAGTTCGCACTGCTCGGCGGGATGGCGCGCGGACGGCCCGCCCTCGCGACCGTGATGATGACGGCCGGGATCATCTCGCTCGCCGTGCCACTCTCCACGTCATTCGCGGGTGAGTTCCTGATCCTTGCGGGGGCCTTCCAGCAGCACTGGGCCTGGGCCGTCATCGGCGCCGGGGCGATCCTGCTCGCGGCGATGTACATGCTGCGCGCGATCTCGGCCGTGCTGCACCAGGATGTCGGCCCCGCCGTGCCGGACTCGGCGCTCGATCTCCGCGGCGGCGAGCTGGCCGTCGTCGTGCCGCTCGTGCTCTGCCTGATCGGGCTGAGCGCCTATCCGAACCTGATCTCCGGGCACGCGTTCGGCGGCAATCGCGCCATTACGCAGGTGATCACGCCCGGAGGCGGCTACCTGACGCCGACGATCGATCACGCTGCCCAGAGGGCAAACCTGACGACGTGCACGAAGTCGGGCAACCAGGGCTCATGCCAGACGGTCCTCGTCAGCGCCCCTAGCGGTACGACCACCTGGACGAGGTACGCACCGTGATCAACAAGCCACACGTCGACTGGTTCGCGCTCTCCCCGTCGTTGGGGCTGATCGGCGTCTCCTTCGTGCTGCTGCTCGTGGCCGTCCTCGTGCCGAAGAACGCGCGCAAGCCTGTCGCGGCCTTCCTCGCCTTCGCGGGCTTCGTCGGCTCGTGCGCGCTCTCCGTGCTGCTCTACGACCGGAGCGCGCAGGCCGTCACGGCCGTCCACGACGCGATCTTCCGCGACCGCTGGTCGGCGCTCGCACAGGTGCTGCTTGCAGGCTCAGGCGCCGTCGCCGTGCTCATCTCCTACCGCGAGAAGATGCGCGAGGAGCACATCGCCGAGTACTACGCGCTGCTCACCGCTGCGGGTGCGGGGATGGCGTTCTTCGTGCAGGCGTCGAACCTGATGACTCTGTTCCTCGGGCTCGAGTGGTTCTCGATCGCGCTCTATGTGCTGACGGCGATCGACATCGACCTGATCGGATCGCTCGAGGCGGGCCTCAAGTACCTGATCGTCGGCGCGGTCGGCTCGGCGACGCTGCTCTTCGGCTCGGCCCTCGTCTACGGGACGACCGGCCAGCTGAGCTTCGACAAGATCGCGGCCGCGGGCCACGGGCATGACGTGATGCTCGTTGCCGGCCTCGCGATGGTGATCGCAGGCCTCGCGTTCAAGGCATCCGCGGCGCCGTTCCACATGTGGACGCCCGACGCGTACCAGGGCGCTCCGACCCCGGTAACCGCGTTCATGTCGTCGGCGACGAAGATCGCCGCGCTCGTCGTCACCTACCGCGTCCTGACCACCGCGTTCCCGCACGACCAGCGGCTGTGGAGCGGCGCGATCGCGGGGATCGCGATCGCCTCGCTCGCGTGGGGGAACATCGGCGCGCTCGTGCAGCGGAACGTCAAGCGCCTCCTCGCGTACTCGTCGGTCTCGCACGCGGGCTTCATGCTGATCGGGATCGCCGCCGCGAACGCGCTCGGCGCGCGGGCGCTCATGTACTACCTGATCCCGTACGCGGCAATGTCCCTCGGCGCGTTCGCCGTCGTCGCGGCACGTGAGCGTGAGCTCGGCGTGCCCGTAACGCTCCACAACCTCGCAGGCTTCGGCTGGGAGCGGCCGGTCCTCGGCATCTCGATGTGGGTCTTCGTGCTCGGGATGCTCGGCTTCCCGCTGACGGGCGGTTTCTTCGGCAAGTTCTACGTCTTCGCCGCCGCGTACCGGCACGGCTGGTGGTGGCTGATCGTCGCGGGCGTGATCGCGACGATGATCTCGGCCTACTACTACCTCGGCATCGTGCGGGCGATGTACTTCCGCGAGTCAGCCGAGCTGCAACTGGCGCCGGCGGGCGGCGCGCCGAACCGGGAGCTTCTGCTGAGCGCCGGCGTGCTGATCTGCCTCGTCGTGACGGTCGGCTCGTTCTTCGCGGTGCAGCCGCTGATCGACGTCGCACGGCATGCGGCGAACGCACTGCCGCTGTAGTCCGTTGCGGACATGACCGGGGTCTGACCCCGGTGTTGGCCCTGCGAGACGAGACCGACAATCCATGGCCGAACCGCCACGGCGCATGGTTGTGCGGCGGCGTTGTCCGTTCAGGACACGACCGGGGTCTGACCCCGGTCGTGGCTCGGAAGGACGTGGCGCTTAAGGCTTCGCGGTATGGAGCGCGACTCGGCGCAGCTGCGGCGCGACCGCGACGACCACCTTGATCGCGAGTACCGCGAGGCAGCCCACGAGCGCCGAGGCGCCGAGGGGCGGCAGGGCGTGCATCTCCGTCGCCGGAGAGCGTGCGGCGCAGGAGAGGACGAGCAGGGCGACCGCGAGCGTCCAGAGCAAGGCTTGCAGGCCCGCGACCGCGTTCTCGCGCCGCTCCAGGTACTCGCCGAAGCCGACGAGAGCGGAGACAGCGGCAAATGGGATCGCGCCGAGCAGCGCATCGAAGGCGAGGCCGTGGGCACCGCGCGCGTCGGCGAACGCCGCGACGACGACTAGCAAGGCCGGTAGAACTCGACGTCCCACGGCCACCTAGCTTCGCCCTCGCTCGCGACGGTCCTTCTATGCTCACTTCGCTCTCGAGGACGAAAGGATCGGCATGGCGACTCTTACCTGGCTCGGCCACGCAGCGTTCCGGATCGACACTGACTCCGGTAAGCGGATCTACGTCGATCCGTTCCTGCAGAACAATCCCAAGACACCCGAAGGCGAGAAGCAGCCCGAGCGGGTCGACATCATCGCCGTCACACACGGCCACTCCGACCACGCGGGCGAGGTGCCCGCGCTGTCGAAGCAGTTCCCGGACGCGCAGATCGTCGCGCAGGTCGAGGTGAAGGGCTGGCTCGGCGCTCAGGGCGCGAACGTCGGCGAACTGCCCGGGATCAACAAGGGCGGCACACAGGAGATCGACGGCGTCAAATTCACGCTCGTCAACGCGTTCCACTCTTCGAGCGCCGACGACGGCACCTACACCGGCGAGTCGTGCGGAATCGTGATTCGCTTTGACGGCACATCGCTGTACTTCGCCGGCGACACGTGCGTGTTCGGCGACATGCAGCTGATCGCGCGCCTCTATAAGCCGGACGTGGCGGTGCTGCCGATCGGCGACTGGTTCACGATGGGCCCCGACGAGGCAGCGCTCGCACTGGAACTGCTCGGCAACCCGCGTTGCGTGCCGTGCCACTGGGGCACGTTCGGGCTGCTCACGGGCACGCCGGACGCCCTCGCGTCCCTGACGAGCGCACAGGTCGAGCAGCTGGAGCCGGGAGATACGGTCGAGCTGTGAGAGAACGTTGGTTCGGAGCAACGGGCCGGCGCGTCCCCGAGATCGCACTCGAGGGCGAGCTCGACATCGCAGAAGCGCTCGTGCTCGACACGCTCGACGACGAGGCGCTTCGCGAGGCTCACACGCAGGGACGACCCGTGGTCGTGCGCGCCTCGACCGCGGTCGAGGTGAAAGCCGCCCTCGCGCGGCCGGAGGTCGCCATGGCCCTGGTCACCGACCCGGCGCTGCTCGAGCTCGACTTGACGGAGCTGACGTATGGCTAGCCCAATCGTCGCCACCTACTCGATCGCGGCCTGCGATCTCGAGGCCGGGCAGTGGGGCGTCGCGACCCAGTCGAAGTTCCTCGCGGTCGGCTCGGTCGTGCCGTGGGCCGTGCCGGGCGTGGGCGCTGTCGCGACCCAGGCCTACGCGAACCCGCGCTACGGCCCTGAAGGGCTCCAGCTGCTCGCAGACGGCCTCTCAGCCGCCGAGGTGGTCGCCCGCCTCACCGACGCGGACGCGGGGCGTGCAGACCGGCAGGTCGGCGTCGTCGACGCCCAGGGCGGCGGCGCCACGTACACGGGCTCCGATTGCATGGAGTGGGCCGGCGGCCTCGCCGGGCCCGGCTTCGCCGTACAGGGGAACATCCTCGTCGGCGAGGAGACGGTCGCAGCCCTCGCGACGACATTCACCGCCACCCACGGGCGCCCGCTTGCCGAGCGCCTGCTCGAGTGTCTCGCCGCCGCGCAGGCCGCGGGCGGCGACCGCCGCGGCCAGCAGTCGGCGGCCTTGCTCGTCGTGGAGAAGGACGGCGGCTACGCAGGCCTGAGCGATTCGCTCGTCGACCTCCGCGTCGACGACCACGCGCAGCCTGTCGCCGAGCTCGCGCGCCTGTATGAGATGCACTCACTGCTCTTTGGGAAGACGCCACGCGACCGTTGGATCGACGTCGACGACGAATTGCGCGCGGAGCTGACCGACCGGCTCGGGCGCCTTGGCTACGACGGCGAGCTCGACCGCGCGCTCGGCGAGTGGTCGGGAACGGAGAACCTGGAAGAGCGCGTCGACGGCGTCGACAAGATCGATCCGGTCGTGCTCGAGGAGCTGCGGCGGCAATGAGCGGCACCGGCGTAGGCTCGACGGAGCCGGAAGAGAAGGGCTACGAGATCCTCTCCCTCGACGACCTTGACCGCGTCCCGTACCGGGGGAGCGGCGAGGTGCTGCGGCCCCTGCGCCGGCGGCTCGGCTTCCGGCCGTTCGGCGTCAACGTCTGGAGCGCCGAGGCGACCGGCGACAAGCTCATCCCGCCGCACGAGGAAGAGAGCGGGCACGAGGAGCTCTACGTCGTCGTGCGCGGGACCGCGCGCTTCACGCTCGGCGAGGAAACGTTCGACGCACCGGCCGGGACACTCGTCCACGCGCCGCCGGGGACGTTCCGCGTCGCGACCGCGGCCGAGCCCGGAACGATGGTCCTCGCCGCCGGCGGGAAGGCCGGCGAGGAGTTCGTGCCGCACGGCTGGGAGGACGTGCACATGGCGTTCGCAAAGCTAGAGGCTGGTGACGCTGCAGCGGGCCGCGCAATCATGGAGGAGGCGCTGGCGGACGACCGAGAGCCCTGGGGCAGGCACTACAACCTCGCCTGCTACCTGGCGCTCGCGGGCGAGACCGACGATGCGCTCGAACACTTGCGCACCGCCGTCGAGCTGGATCGCGGCAACGTGCTGAAGTGGCTCCCGGAGGACAGCGACCTCGACCCGCTGCGCGACGACGCACGCTTCAAGGAGCTCGCGTCATGAGCATCGCGCACATCGACGAGCTCGACCGGATCGAGATGCCCGACGGATTCGTCTGGCGCCCGATCCGCCGCCACTTCGACATCCGTGGGTTCGGCGTCAACGCGTATACCGCGCTGGAAGTCGGCGGCCTGATCGTCGAGCCGCACACGGAAGGACAGCTCAAGCACGAGGAGATCTATCTCGTGCTGCGCGGCCGCGCGCTCTTCACTGTCGACGGCAACGAGCACGAGCTTGGCGCGGGCCAGCTCGTCTTCGTCCGCGACCCGGAGCTCCACCGCGGCGCGGTTGCGCTCGAGGAGGACACCGTCGTGCTCGCGCTCGGCGGCAAGCCCGGCGAGGCGCACGTCGTCTCCGCGTGGGAGGCGATGTTCGCAGCCGTCCCGTTCTCACGAGAGGACAACTGGGACGAGGCGATCCGCATCCACGTCGAGGCGCTCGTCGAGCAACCGGAGCATCCTGCGCTGCTCTACAACCTCGCGTGCATGGAAGCGCGTGGCGGCCGGCACCTCGACGCGCTGTTGCACATCCAGCGCGCGGTCGAGCTCGATCCGAAATGGGCCGACTACGCGGCCAAGGACTCGGACTTCGCCGCGATCCGGAACGAGCCCGGCTTTCCCGCTTAGTTCTTGAAGGCTAGTCGCCGTCGATGCCGGCGATGCCGGTGCCGCGGTCCTGCCAGTGGTCGACGAGCGGCAGCGTCGTCAGCGCCAGCATGAGCCCTACGGCGAGCGTTCCGGTGAGCACGAGCTGCCGCACGCGGCGCCCACTCAACGCGTCTCGATGCAACCAGTCGGCGGCGAGCAACGGCGGCAGCTTCAGTCCACGGGTGAGCACGTGAATGGACATCGCCCCTAGCCAGACAAAGAAGCTCAGCTTGTGCAGATTGAGCAGCAGTCCTCTCTGGTCGAGCGCGGCCGCGGCGATGCCGGTCGCGATCAGCGCGATCGTCGAGACGACGAGGACGGGCGCGACGATCATCCGGATGAGCACCGCCGGCGGCCCGCGGCGCACGTACTCCGCGCTGCGACGGTAATAGCTCGTCATCCGCCAGCCGGTGCTTGCAAGCTTGAGCAGGACGAGCGGGATCAGCAGGAGCCCGAGGAAGATGTGTGGCCGGAGGAACTGCTTGACGCCGAGCAGGGTCAAGCCCTCGAGCGCCAGCACGACGAGCAGAACGGCCGCTGTGGCGGCTGTCAGCCGCTCGTTTCCGTCACTGCCGCCTCTGAGGAAACCGCGCGTCTGCATCTTCGACATCCGGGTATTGAAGCGCATGTGACCTGACGATTACCTAAAAGAATCGCCGGGCAAGCGCACGCCGCCGGCGAGCGCGCGCAGCGCAGGCACGGGGTCGGCTTCGGGCGGGGCGACGAGGAGCACCGCGCCGAAGCCGTCCTCCGGGCTCAGCGCGTCGACGAGCAGCTGCAGGCCGAGCGCGAGCGCGAACGCCTTATGCGACTGCGAGCCGCCAAAGGGCACGAGCTCCTCGGCGCGCGCGCGCCCTGCGAGCACGTCGCCGTGCGTGACCGCGCCCATCGAGACGTCGGTGACGATCGGCGCGTCGTCGCTGGACGGAATCGCGATCGCGAGCGGATTCGTGCCCACGAGCGGCTCACCACCGTCCGGATGCGCGAGCCGGCGCGGCGAGGTTGCCGTGAGCACGGCGACGAGCCCGCCGGCCGCGAGCCGTCGCACCCAGTAGCCGAGCGATCCGGTCGGGAACGTGCGCGAGCAGACAACGAGCCGCGCGCGGTCGGGCGGGTCCGTGAGCTGCGACCGGATCACCGCCTCGAGCGTCAGGTAGCCGAGCGCGCCCTCACCGTTCCAGCGCTCGTAGCCGGGCCTCGACTCCACACGGCGCGGACGAGCCTCCGTGTTCAGCTCGTCCCACGTCTCGAGCCACTCGATACGTGATAGCCCGTGGCCGAGCTGGCCCCGCGCCTCCGCGTCGAGGAAGTGCGCTGCCAGCGTCTCCACGTCGTCGGCTCTGAACCCGAGCTGCGCGAGCCGGGGGCGCGCCTCCTCAGGACGCAAAGTCGACCACCGGCCAGCCGCGCTCGGCGGCGATGCGACGAAGCTTGCGGTCCGGGTTTGCGGCGACCGGATGCCCGACCGCTTCGAGGAACGGCACGTCGCTGTAGGAATCCGAGTACGCCGTCGACTCCGCGAGGTCGAGACCCTCGGCCGCCGCGAGCTCGCGCAGCGCCTCCGCCTTGCCCACCCCGTGCGCGGCGCGCAGGGTGCGTCCGGTGTAGACGCCGTCGACGCTTTCGCAGATCGAGCCGATAGCGCCGTCGAAGCCGAGATCGTCCGCAATGTGCTGCACGATCTCTTGCAGCGTCGCCGAGACGATGTAGACGCGCTCGCCGCACGCCCGGTGATGCTCGACCAGTCGTAGCGGCTCGTCGTAGACGAGCGGCCGCAGCACGGTCTCCATCGCATCGCCGACGAGGTGCTGCATCTCCTCGACCGAGAAGCCGTTGAGGATCTTCATTCCGTCCTCGGCCGCGCTCCGGACGCGCTCGGCGCTCGCGCCGCGCAAGACGAACAGCACCTGCCAGAACGCCGACTTGACGAGGTCGAGCCGCGAAATGAGGCCGCGCTTACGGAACGTGCCCGCGAGGGCGAGGACGGATGAACGCTTGATCAGCGTCCGGTCGAGGTCGAAGAACGCGGCGGCTGCCACCGCAGCAGATTAGAGGCTACGAGACGAGCGGCAACGTGCGGGTGAACCCGCCCGCACGACTTGCATCGATCACACGCGCGAGCTCGATGATCGCCTGAGCAGGCTCGGAGTCGGGCTCCCGCGTGACGAGCGGCACACCGGCATCGCCGGACTCGCGCAGCCGCGCGTCGAGCGGGACGGTCCCGAGGAGCGGCACACCAAGCTCGCCCGCAAGCGTCTCGCCGCCGCCACTCCCAAAAACATCGGAGGTCATGTTCTCGATCACGCCGACGACACGCATGCCGGTCTTCTGCGCCATCGTCGCCGCACGTGAGGCGACTTCCTGCGCAAGCGGCTGCGGCGTCGTGACGACGACGGCTTCCGCGCGCGGGAGCAACTGGCCGAGCGAGATCGAGACGTCACCCGTACCCGGCGGCATGTCGACGACCAGCACGTCGAGCTCACCCCAGTGCACGTCCTGCAGGAACTGCTCGAGCGCGCGGTGCAACATCGGGCCACGCCACATCACCGGTTGGTTGTCGTCGAGGAAGAACCCGATCGACATCAGACGCATGTTGTGCGCAACCGGCGGAACGATCATCTTGTCGACGACGACGGGCTTCTGGTCGATGCCGAGCATGTGCGGGATCGAGTGGCCGTAGATGTCCGCATCGAGCACACCGACCTCGCGGCCCTGCGCGGCGAGTGCCGCTGCGAGGTTCACCGTCAACGTCGACTTGCCGACACCGCCCTTGCCGGACGCGACCGCGAGCACGCGCGTCTTCGGTGAGAGTTGAATCCCTTTCGTCTCGACGCCGCCGCGCAACTGGGTCGTCAAAGCGGCGCGCTCATCCGGCGACATCACGTCGAAATGGAGCGTCACGGACGCAACATCGGGCAGCGTCCCGACGTGCTCGCCGACCTGATCCTCGAAGCTCGAACGGAGCGGGCAGCCGACGACGGTCAGCGCGATCGTCACCGCCACGTCCGCGCCGTCGATCTCGATCGCCCGCACCATGTTCAGCTCGGTCACCGGGCGGCGCAGCTCCGGGTCGATCACACGGCCGAGCGCCTCGAGGATCTCGTCGCGTGTGGGCATGCTTCGAGGGTAGCGGAGTAGGTGAGGCGGCTACGCCGTTTTGGGGATGCTGAACGGCGTCTTAGTCGGCGATGATCGTGGGATGACCACCGGTTTGCGGTACCGGCTGGAGCCTTACGCACGCGTTGGCCTCGATCTGAGCCTCGGGACGTTCCTCGCTCTGCTCTGGGTCACGGGCGACGTGACGCTGTGGCTGCACTTGGCATACATCAGCATCGCGCTCAGAGCGTTCCTGCGGCCCTGGGCGCGCTCGACGGCGATCCGGGCGCTCATCGTCTCGGTCGTCGGCGGTGCGGTGTTGCTGGACCTCCACGCTCAGGGAGCGATCCCCTCCAACGATCTGGTCGAGATTCCCCTGTTGACGGTGCTGGCTCTGCTCTTCGCCGCGTTCGGGCGGCAGCGAGTCCGCGCGCAGCAGGACATCATGCGCGACAAGACGAGGCTGGAGCAGCAGATCGACCGGATCCCGCTCGCCACGGTCGCGTTGGACGAGAACGCCCGAGTCGTTACCTGGAACATCACCGCCGAGCAGCTCTTCGGCTGGAAGGCCGACGAGGTGATCGGGGAGCTCAACCCGATCGTCTCCACCGGCGAACGCGGCCACTCCGACGAACTCTTCGCCCGGATCCAGGCCGGCGAGCGCCTGAACGGCATCGAGGTGACGAGGCACGCCCGCGACGGCTCCGTCCTCGAGTTGTGCCTCTACTCAGCACCGCTCGGCGAGACCGGGACGATCGTCCTCTACGACGACATCCGCGAACGTAAGCGGGCGGAGCGGGAGCGCGATCAGGCGGAGGGGCGCTATCGCAACCTGATCGAGTCGCTGCCCCTCGTCACCTACGTCGACCTGGTCGACGATCACGCGACCAACGTCTACACGAGCCCGCAGATTGTCGACCTCCTCGGCTGGTCGCTCGCCGAGTGGGGAGCCGATTCGCGGCTCCTCGAGAACGTCCTCCATCCGGACGACACCGAACGCGTCATGGCCGAGGTTGTCCATGCGAACGAGACGCGCGAGCCGTTCGACTCGGAGTACCGGCTCCGCCACCGCGAGGGCCACTACGTCTGGGTCCGCGACCAGAGCGCGATCATGGAAGACAACGGCGAGGCGTTTGCGCGCGGGTTCTTGCTCGACATCACCGAGCAGAAGAAGCTCGAAGAGCAGCTCCGACAGGCACAGAAGATGGACGCGCTCGGGCAATTCGCCGGCGGGATTGCACACGACTTCAACAACCTGCTGACCGGGATCGGCGGCTACGCAGAGCTGGCCGCTTCGTCAACCGAGCGCGGCACCGTGATTTCGCGCTGCCTCGACGGCATCAAGACCGCCACCGAAGAAGCTGCCAGCCTCACCTCTCGTCTCCTCGCCTTCAGTCGGCGCAACGTGCCGGAACGGCGGATCGTCGACCTGAACGAGATCGTGCGCGAAGCTGCGTCGCTGCTCGAGCGGCTTGTCCGCTCTGACATTCGCGTGAGCCTCGCGCTCGCCCATCCGCTGCCGGCCGTCGCAGCCGATCTTGCGCAGTTGAAGCAGGTCGTGCTCAACCTCGCATTGAACGCGCGCGACGCGATGCCTGACGGCGGCACGCTGACGATCGAGACGACCGTCTCCGGCGAGTCCGTTGTCCTGCGCGTGCGCGACAGCGGGATGGGCATGGACGCGGCGACCAGGTCGCGCGCGCTGGAGCCGTTCTTCACGACCAAGCCAGAAGGCGAGGGAACGGGCCTCGGTCTCTCCCTCGTCTACGGGGTCGTGGACGGGCTCGGCGGACGGCTGTCGATCGAATCGGCGATCGGGCTCGGAACGATCGTCGAGATCGCGCTACCTGCCGCGGACGCCCTGCCCGACGAACCGGTGGAGCTGGACGACAACGAGCCCGTCGACGTGCACAACGCCGAGCGCGTGCTCGTCGTCGAGGACCGGCAGGTCGTTCGTGAGCTGACGCGCGACGTGCTCGAGTCTGCGGGATTCGACGTGATCGCCGTTGCCGGTGGCCGTGAGGCGCTCGAAGAGGTGGCGTCGAGCCAACCGTTCGATCTCTTGCTCACCGACGTCGTGATGCCGGAGATGAGCGGCCCAGAGCTTGCCGTGAAGCTCCGCGCACGGCGACCCGAGTTGCCCGTCCTCTACATGTCCGGCTACACCGACGACGTGCTCAGCGCACACGAGCTCGCGCAAGACGCGACGGCGTTCTTGCGCAAGCCGTTCGGCAACGCCGAGCTGATCACCGCCGCGCGCACGTTGCTCGACGCTCAACCCTGGGCGCCGGCGGCGTTGGCGAAGGCCAAGAGCTCGGCGTTCACCTCCGCCGGCTGACCGAGCCGTCGCTTCAGGTAGAGGGCGTTCTCGACCGCGTAGCCCTCCCAGTCGTTATTGAAGTACGCGAACACATCCGCCCCGCTCGACCAGCGCCCGAGACGCGCCGCCCACTCGTCGAGTTCCGCATGCGAGTAGTTGCCGTTCGCGCCGCGTGTGCCGCCGTGGAAGCGCACGAACGTGAAGTCAGCCGTCAGCTCGTGCGCCTGGAAGTCGTTCACCTGCGGGCGGTCGCCGATCACCAGCGCGACGTTGTGCTCACGCAGCAGCGTGTACGTCTGCTCGGTGAACCACGAGGGGTGGCGGAACTCGAACGCGTGCCGCTGTCCGCCGCCGTTCGGAACGCTGCGCAGGTGTTCGAGCGCAAGGGCGAGCCGGTCGAGGTCGAGCGGGAACGTCGGCGGTAGTTGCCAGAGCAGCGGCCCCAACTTTGGCGACTCGAGCAGCGGCAGGATGCGCTCGTAGAGCAGCGGAAGGTGCTGCGGTACGTCGAGCAGCCGCTTGATGTGCGTGACATAGCGACTGACCTTCACCGCGAATATGAATCCGGCGGGGGTCTCCTCGACCCAGCGCGCCACGATCGGCGCCTTCGGCAGGCGATAGAACGTCATGTTGACCTCGACGGTGTCGAAGTGCTTCGCGTAGAAGCGCAGCCAGTTCCTCGGCGCGCAGCGGGGCGGATAGAACACGCCGTTGCGCCAGTGCGCGTAGTTCCAGCCGGAGCAGCCGACCCTTATGCGGTGAGGGCTGTCGCGAGCCGAGCGCACAGCTCGTCGTTCCCCGCCGCGACGACGCGTGAACGTCCTTCGAGATCGAGCGGTGCAGCCGCGAACGGAGACGCGTCGGGCAGGTCGATCGCGAGCCCCTGCTCGAGCACGAGGAGCTGTGCGGCGGCGATGTCGACCGAGCGCGCCGCCTTGAGGGAGACGACGCCGTCGACGCGCCCGGCGGCGAGGTGGCAGAGCGTGATCGCCAGCGACCCCATGATCCGCAGGCGGTGCGCGACACCGTCGAAGCGCGCGGCGTTCTCCGAGACGTACGCGGTCGTCGTCGCCTCGAACGACAGGATCTCCAGCTCGTCCTTGGGCCGCTCGGTGATGGGCTTGCCGTTGAGGAATGCGCCGCCGCCGCGCGTCGCCGTCCATTCTTCGCGCGCCCCGAAGTCGTAGACGTAGCCGAAGACGACGTCGCCCATCGTGTCGCCGTCCGCAACGGCGATCGAGATCGAGAAGAACGGGATGCCGCGCTTCGCGTTCAGCGACCCGTCGATCGGATCGACGACGACGGTCCAGCGGCCGTCGCCGAACAGGCCGATCTCTTCGCTGACGATGCGCACGTCCTCGCCGCGGAAGCGCTCGAGGATCACCGCCTCGGCGGCGGCGTCGATCGCGGTCGTGTCATCGCCGCCCTCACCGTCGCCGTGCACCGGCTCGCGATCGGCGCGGAAGGGCAGCTCCTCGAGCACGCGCTCGACGTCGTCGCGAGCCGCCCGACACAGCGTCAACCAATCAGGCGTCATACCGGGTGGAACAGCAGGCCGGAGGTGAGCTTCGGGAAGAAGAACGTCGACTTCTGCGGCATCACGTCGCCGGCTTCCGCGAACGCCGCGACCTGTTCCGTCGTCACCGGCTGGAGCAGGAATGCCGCCGCAGCGTCGCCCTGGTCGACGGCTGCGATCGCCTCGTCGGCGTACGCGGTGTAGCTGACGCCTTCCGGCGCGAACGACTCGACGACGCGCGGGCCGAAGCCGTCATCAGTGCGCACCCGCACGTACTTGCCGTCGCGGTAGAGCGTGACGCCGTCGCCGGGACCTTCGACGTCGTCGCCGGGCACGTCGCCGACCGACTGCACGATGCGGTGCGTCGGGAAGATCTCGAGCCCGGGAGCGCGCGACGAGACGAGGATCGCAAAGGTGTGCGTCGCTGCCGGGTTCTCCTCGCGGTAGGCGACCGCGGTCTCGTAACGGTGGTGCCCGTCGGCGATCAGCAGCGGCGTGTCGATCGTCACCTCGTCGGCCACGATCGGCCACATGCGCGTGCGCACACCGCCCTCCTCGACGTCGACCGCGGGCTCACCGGCCGGGCGCGCGAAGACGGGGTCGGCGTCGTAAAGGAGAAAGATCGGCTCGAGCTGTGTCTGCGTCGCGCGCAGCAGGCGCAACCGTCCCTCCTTCGGACCGGCGTGTGTCCGCTCGTGCGGCAAGATCTGGCGCTCCTCGTACGGCGAGACCGGAACCGAGGCTGCGACGCCCTCACGGGTGCGGGCAACCCCGTCGGGCCCGACGTAGTCCTGAGCGACCCACCAGTAGAGGTCGTCGCCGCATGCGAGCACGCCACGCTCGCGCCAGTCCGTGAAGTCGGCCGCCGCCTGCTCGTCGGAGTCCGGCAGGGTCAGGTGCACGACGTTGTAGGGACTGCGCGCGAGGTACTCGCGGCGCTGCTCGTCCGAGATCACGTCGTACGGCGGCGCCACCAGCTCGTCGAGCGGCCCAGCGACCGCGGGGTCGTAGCGAAGCGCGCGAAAAGGTCTGACGGTCGGCACTCCGGCAGACTAGAGGCTGTGGTTCGCACCCTGTCGCAGGCAGCGAAGTGGGTCGACAAGGTCGGTCTCGCGCTGATCTTTCCGAAGACGGATGTTGTGCTCCCTTCGCTCTGGGAGCAGGTCAACGGCGACGCCGGCCGCAACTGGGCGGTGCGCGACGAGGAGGGCGGCTTCGTCGAGTGGACGGAGGAGATGGGCTTTCTCTGGGGCGCGAAGGACGAGTTGCCGGCGCGGGGCCTCGTCTGCGTGGGCAAGCACGTCGCGCGGGTCGCGACCTGTGTCGCGCCGCGCCTCGTTCCTACGCTGGTCGCTGCGGGCGAGCCCTATGAGCCCGAGGGCATCGAGGCCGAGGTCGTCGAGGCGATCGCCGGCGAAGGGCCGCTGACAGGCCCCGCGCTGCGCGAGGTGACGGGCGCGCCGAAGAAGGACGTCGACAAGGCCGTCGTTGCCCTCCACCGCCGGCTCGTGCTCACGAACTCGCACCTCGTAGAGCGGGACGGACCGTGGGGCGCGATCGCCCACGACCTGCTCGCGCGCAAGTGGAAGCTTCCGAGGCGGCTCCCGAAGCGGCAGGAGGCCCGACGCGAGCTCGCACGGCTCTTTCTGGCCGCGGCCGGCGAGGTCACGGCCGCCGACCTCAGCCCGCTCGGCTGGCGACGGAAGGAGGCCGCCGCGGTGCTGGACGAGGTCGCCAAAGGCCGGGACGAGGAGGGGTTCCGCATCTGGAGGCAGCGCTAGATGATTGATCGGCAATTGGAGCACCCGCGGATGGTGGCCTGGATGCGGCGCATCTCGGCCAGGCCGGGCTTGAACGTAGGCACCGCTATGCCCTTCGCCCGACCTGTCCGACCTGCTTGATCCAGACCATCCCCGCGAGCACTCGAACTGCCGACCAACCATCTAGGCTGGCCCTCGTGACGATCGCTGAGCTTGCCGAAGATCGCGTCGTCGAGGGCATCTACGCCGTCAAGACGAAACGGAAGCTCCGGACGAAGAGCGGCGCCTCCTACCTCGCGCTCGAGCTCGTCGACCCGACCGGGAAGATCGAGGCCCGCGTCTGGAAGGACGTGGAGCTGCTCGACGGCCGCTTCGGCGAAGGCGATGCGGTGCGCGTGCTCGGACGCGTCGAGAAGTTCCAGAACCGCCTACAGCTCGACGTGCGTTCGCTCGAGGCGGCCGACGTCGATCCCTCGTCCCTCACGCCGACGATCCGGCGCGACGCCGACGAGATCGCCGGCTTCCTCGACTTCCTCGTCGCGGAGATCTCACACTCGGCGCTGACTGCGACCGTGCAGGCCGTGCTCGCGGACCGCGATCTCGCCGCGTACCCGGCGACCGCGGACGACCATCACTCTTACGCGGGCGGACTGCTCGAGCACACCGTCGGCGTCGCAACGCTTTGCCGCGAGACGTCGCAGCTCCACCCACGGCTGCGGCCCGATCTGCTGCTCGCGGCGGCGCTCGTGCACGACGTCGGCCGGACGATCGAGCTCGGTCGTGGGCCTGCATTCACGGTCACCGACGAGGGGCGACTGCTTGGGCACGTGCACCTCGGCCTGCGCTTGATCGAAGAGCGTGCGCAGGGACTGACCGCCGGACAACTCGCGGAGCTCTTGCACTGCGTCGCCGTGCACCACGACGCCCGCGGCGCCCGCACGGCCGAGGCCGCCGTGCTCTACCACGCGAACCAGCTCGACGCGATCGCCGCCACCCGCAGAGTCGATTGACCCCGCTGCTGCTCGCGCTTGGGGCGTCCCTCGCCTGGGGCGTTTCCGACTTCGTGGGCCCACTGGTCGCCCGGACCCTGGGCACGTTGCGCGTCCTCTTCTGGGCGCAGGTTGGCGGGCTGGTGGCGATCGGGCTCGCTGTGGCTATTCGCGGCCAGGGGCCTGCCGGATGGGCGGTGCTGTTTGCGGTCCTCGCCTCGATCGGCGGAATGCTCGGGCTGTTCGCGTACTACCGCGGCATCCAGCGCGGCGCGATCAGCGTCGTCGCGCCGATCGCGGGCGTCTCGGCGATCGTCCCGGTGATCTTCGGGATCGCGACCGGCGACAGCCCCTCCCCGTTGCAGCTCACCGGCGTCGCCTGCGCGCTGCTCGGCGTCGCGCTTGCCTCGATCGAGCATCACGAAGGCTCCCGCCGGGTCGCCGCAGGGGCGGGACTGGCGCTGCTTGCGGCCGCCGGCTTCGGCTTTTACTTCCCGTGGATGCACGCGGCCGGGAAGGCCGACTTCTGGTGGGCCTCGCTCACCTTCCGCACCGTCGCGTTGCTGCTCGTCGCAGCTGTCGTCGCGCAACAACGCACGCCGCTGAAGCTCGGTAAGCGCGACCTCGCGATCGTGTTCGCGGCCGGGATCGGCGACACGGTCGGCAACGCGCTCTTCGCTGCGTCCTCGGCGCACGGGCTCGTCAGCCTGACCTCGGTGCTGGCATCGCTCTATCCCGTCGTAACCGTGCTGCTCGCGGCCTCGGTGCTGCACGAACGGGTCGCGCCGATGCAGCGAGCCGGGATCGTGCTGACGCTCACCGGCGTCGTCCTGATCTCGTTCTAGACGTTGAAGCGAATGTTCAACACGTCGCCGTCCTTGACGATGTAGGTCTTGCCCTCGAGGCCCTGCTTGGCCTGTTTGGCGGCCTCCGCCGCCGAGCCGAGGGTCACGAGGTCATGCCAGTTGATTACCTCGCACCGGATGAAGCCGCGCGCGATGTCCGTGTGGATCGCGCCTGCCGCATCCAGCGCGGTTTGACCGTTGCGCAGCGTCCACGCACGCGTGTCCTGCTCGCCCGCCGTGAAGAACGTGATCAGGTCGAGCGCGTTCGCGAGCCGGCCCGCAATGTCCTCGAGCGCGGACTCGCTGCCGTCGCGGTAGGCGGCCGCCTCATCGTCAGGTAGCTCCGCGAGCTCCGCCTCGAGCTTCAGGTCGATGCCGCCCGGCCCGTTGACGATCGCGATCAGCGGCTTCGTCGTCAGCGGCTCGAGCTCGCCCGGCAGTTCGCCGGGGTAGGTCGAGAGCTCGCCGCCCGCGTCGACGTGCGCGAGCACCTTCTGCAGCTCCTCGAGCTCGCCGCGCAGCTTCGCGTCGCCCGACTTCGCCTGCTTCTCGACGCGCTCCAGACGACGTTGCACATGGTCGCGGTCCGCGACGAGCAGCTCGAGCTTGAACGTCTCGAGATCGTCATCCGGCGTCGCGTCGGGCCCGAAGCCCCGCAGCACGACGAGCAGCGCATCGACCTGGCGCAGGTTCCCGAGCTGCGCCTCGCCGGCACCGGGAACGTCCTGGACACGGATCGTGGCCGGCGTGATCTTGCGTGCCTTCACGATCTCGGCGAGCTGCTGGAGGCGCTCGTCGGCGATCGGCGCCATGCCGACGTTCGTCTTCCCGTACTCGCCTCCGCCGGTCTTCGTCAGCGCGGTGAAGAGCGATGTCTTCCCGCTGCCCGACGGGCCGACAATGCCCACCTCGAGTGCCACGGCCGTGGAGGGTAGCTAGAGGCTTGATGTGAAACGCACGCGCAGTTCCACATCAAGCCTCTCGGCCTTCGGACTCGCGCTTCTCGAGCTGCTTCTGCAGCGAGACGAGCGCACGGTGCTGGAGCGACTTGATCGCGCCTTCGGTCTTTCCGAGGATCGTCGCCGCCTCCGCGTTCGCGAAGTTGAACACGAACTTCAGCGTCAGCACCTGCTGCTGCTCGGGCGAGAGATCCTCGATCAGCTCGAGCATCGACTTGCGGCCGATCGACTCGAACGCGCCGGCCTCGGCCGAGGTCGCCTCGTCGGGCTCCGGCTCCGGCACCTCTTCCTCCGGCTGCCAGCGCTTGTTGGCGCGGAAGTGGTCCATCGCGAGGTTGTGGGCGATCCGAAAGAGCCACGCCGAGAACGGCGCCGACTGCCAGCGGAACTTGCCGATCGCCTCCAGCATCTTCAGGAACGTCTGGGTCGTCAGGTCTTCGGCGTCGTGGCGGTTGCCGACGCTCACGTGGAGATAGCTGTAGATCCGGTCGAAATGGATCAGGTACAGCTCTTCGAGCGCGCCACGATCGCCCTTCTGGGCGCGATCGACCAGCGCGCGCACGCGCTTGGTCTCGCTCTCCTTCTTCGTTGCCGCAGCTTCGCTCATCCCGACTCTTGATCCGTGCCCTGGAGCGCTCCGCGCCTAACCAGAGGTCCTACGCGGCAGCGCCGAAACCTACGCGACTTTCGCGTCCGAAGCGCTTGACGTAGACGATCTTCGGGATGGAAACGGTGTAGCGGCCGTCCTCGGCCTCGAAGCTCAGGCTGTCGTGAGCACCTGCGAGGGCGCGATCCAGATCATCGGCCGTCGCGACGGGGACGTAGACGTTGAGCACCTGGGTGCCCTCGAAGGCGATCTCGATTCTGATGCGGTCAGCGTTGTCTGTCATTACCGACGAACTCTGCCAGAACGCCACCGGTCGCCTCGGGGTGGACGAACGCGACCTGGAGGCCGAACAGCCCGCGGCGCGGCTGCTGGTCGATCAGGAGCACGTCGTGGGCCTTCAGCCGGTCGAGCTCGGCGGCTAGATCCTCGACCTCGAACGCCATGTGATGCATGCCCGGCCCCCGCTTGGCGAGGAACCTCCCGACCGGTGTGTCGGGCCCGAGCGGCTGCAGCAACTCGATCCGGGCCTCGCCCACCCGCAGCGACGCAGCCTCAACGCCTTGATCCTCGACACGCTCGCGGTGCTCCAGCGTCGCGCCGAACAGTTCGGCGTAGACGAGGATCGCCGCATCGAGGTCATCGACCGCGATCCCCAGGTGGTGCAGGTTCAACGCCATTCGTGCTCCAGCATCGCGTAGACGAGCTCACTCTGCCATTCGCCCTTGACCCACTCGTTCTCGACCAGGTGCGCCTCGCGGCGCATGCCCAGCTTTTCCAGTACCCGCGCCGACGCCGTGTTGCGCGCCTCGAGCCGGCCGACCACGCGATGGAAGCCCAGGCCGTCGAAGGCGACGGCGAGAAACGCGCGTGCGGCTTCGGTCGCATAGCCGCGGCCCTGGTGATCGGGATGAAAGATGAACCCGATTTCGCCGGTCTTGTGCTCCGTGCTCACCCACTGCAACGACATGTCCCCGACGAGTTGCCCGGTCTCGCGCGCGATAACCGCGGCGCTAAGCCAGTCGTGCTCACCGAAGAACTCGTGGCTTGCGATCTTGCGCTCCAGCAGCTCCCGCGTCTCGTCCAGCGTGCGCGGTTCCTTGTAGAGCCAGCGCGCCGACTCCACGTCGGACTGGATCGCGTACAAGGCGTCGAGGTCGCCTTCCTCGAACGGGCGCAGCACGAGACGCTCGGTCTCGAGCGGCCAGTCGGGCTTCATGAGCGGGACGTTACCCGGAGTTGTTTCTCAACCCGTGGGGTCTGCGCCGAGGGCACGCACGGTGCCGACGGAGTCCGACGAGCGCGACTCGACCTCGATGCCGACGAAGAGCTCTGCGAGCTCCTCGCGGTCGAGCGTCTCCTTGTCGAGCAGCGCCATCGCGATGCGGTCGAGCGAGCCGCGGTGCTTCGCGAGCAGCCGGAGCGCATCCGCGTAGGCCGCGTCGGTGAGCAGCGCCTGCTCGGTGTCGCGAAGACGCTTCGTTTCCTCCGAAAGCGCGTAGTTGTCCGCACGCATCGTGCGCGACGTGACGGACTCGCCCATGCCCCACTCGAAGACCATCGCGCGTGCGACCTGTGTCACCTTCTCGAGATCGTTCGCTGCGCCGTTTGTGACGCGACCGAACACGATCTGCTCGGCGGCGCGGCCGGACAACGCCATCACCATCCAGTCGAGCAGCTCTTCCCTCGTTTCGAGGTAGCGCTCTTCTTCGGGCAGATGAAGCACATAACCAAGAGCGGTGCCGCGCGCGATGATCGTCGCCTTCTCGGGCGCGTTGCCGACGAGGTGCGACATCAGCGCGTGACCGCCCTCGTGGTAGGCGAGGATGCGCTTCTCCTTGTCCGTGACGACGCGCCGCTGCTGCAGGCCCGCGACGACCCGCTCGAGCGCGTAGTCGAAGTCCTCGTGCGTCAGGGTTGCGCGGTCGTTGCGGCCCGCGGCGATCGCAGCCTCGTTGCAGATGTTCTGGAGATCCGCACCGGTCAGGCCGGCGGTCTGGCGTGAGACGGCGTCGAGATCGACGTCGTCGTGGAGCGGCTTGCCGCGCGTGTGCACGTCGAGGATTGCGCGGCGGCCCTTCAGATCGGGCGGGTTGATCAGCACTTGGCGATCGAAACGGCCCGGGCGGAGCAGCGCCGGGTCGAGATCCTGCAAGCGGTTCGACGCGCCCATCACGACCACCTGGTCGCGCGGGCCGAAGCCGTCCAGCTCGACGAGCAGCTGGTTGAGCGTCTGGTCCTGCTCGCGATTGAAGCCGTTGCCGCTGCGCGCCATGCCGACGGCATCGAGCTCGTCGATGAACACGATCGACGGGGCGTTCTTGCGCGCTTCCTCGAAGAGCTTGCGGATGCGCGCGGCGCCGAGGCCGGCGAACATCTCGACGAACGCCGACGCGCTCTGCGCGTAGAAGCGCGCGCCCGATTCGTTTGCGACGGCCTTCGCGGCGAGCGTCTTGCCGGTGCCGGGAGGACCGTGGAAGAGGATGCCCTTCGGCACGCGTGCGCCGAGCGCCTCGAAGCGGTCCGGGTCGCGCAGGAAGTCGACGATCTCCTGCAGCTCTTCCTTCGCCTCGTCGAGGCCGGCGACGTCGGCCCACGTGACGGCGGACGCCGAGCCCGGCGTGATCTCCATCGGTTTGACGCGCGGCATCAGCTTGACCGTCTTCCAGAGCAGGTAGACGACGACGCACATCAGCACGAAGAACATGACCGGGATCCAGGTCAGGACGAAGTTCGAGAACCACTTCGAGATATCGAAAGCGAGCGGCATCCAGTTCCCCATCGGCAGCGCCAGGCCGCCTCTAAAGCCCAGCAATCACTTCGGCGGTCGTGACAAAACGCACGCCCCCGTCCCGCCACGCCGCGAGACAGGCAGCCGTTCGGGCCTCGTCCAGGCCGCGAGAGGCGTCCTCCACGAACGTCACAGCCCGGCCGCGGGCCAGCAGGCCCCGGATCGCCGCGTCGTTGCACACATCAGTGGCGACGCCGAAGAGCACGATCTCTTGCGGGTCGAGCAGCTCGAGGAGGCGGTCGGTGTTCGGATTCGTGAACGGATCGTAGGCCTTTTTCAGCACGAGGAACTCGCGCCCCCGGAGCCACGAGGGGTCGACCTCGGTCTCGCCGAGGACGACCGGATCGGCCTGCTGCGTCTCGGGGGGCCGCATCGCGCCGGGGGTTCCCCGGAGGCAGTGCGGCGGCCAGAGGGTCGCGAAGTCCGGCTCGGCCGAGATCTCCGGGTCCGACAGCTCGTGGTCGTCGGCGCTCGCAACGTGCGGGATGCCGGAACGGCGCGCCGCCTCGACGAGAAGGGCCATCGCCGGGAGCGCCTGCTCGGCACCGGGGACGTACAGCTTCCCATCCGGCATCACGAAGTCGACTTGCGTATCGACGTCCCAGAGCACGCGACCTGCCACGGCCTGAGCGTATCCGCGCGGACCTACTGGGTTCCCGCGGGCTGGGACTGCACCTGATTCGGTCTCAACCGAACCCGCGGCTACGTGACGAGCTCGAGCCGCGGGTTCGGCCGGTGGTGGCGGCCGACCTTGGCCGACGGCACGCCGTCGGTCAGCACGATGTCCGCGGTGAAGTCGTTCGAGCCGCGGATCAGCGACGAGCCGACGCCGTATGCGTCAACCGGTACGTCGTCTTCCTCGAAGTCGTGGATCTTCTCGACGGTGAAGCCGCCCGAGACGACGATGCGCACCTCGTTGAAGCCTTCGCGGTCGAGCGCCTCGCGCACCTTCCAAACGAGCCGCGGATTGACACCGTTCGGCTTGAAGTCGCCCATCTCTTCCCAGAGCGCACGATCGACGAGCGTCTCGGAGGTGTCGAGCCGTACGCCCCACAAGCGCGGGCCGAGCGCATGTGCGACCTCGAGCGCGGTGCGGACTGAGTCGTTCTCGAAGTCCACGAGGACCGTCACGTTCATGTCGTCCGGCGCCCAGTCGGCGAAGTGCTTCGCGGCAGCGACCGTGTCGCCACCGTACGACGCAATCAACGAATGCGGCACCGTGCCGAGCCCGCTACCGCCCCACCACGACGCCTGCTCGTCGGTCGTGACACCGATCGGCGTACCCACGATCTGTCCGGCCACGTACGCGGAGTACCCGTCACCCGTCTGGACGCGGTGATGGTCGTGCCGCGCCGGCATGAAGATCACCGGCTTGCCGTTCGCCGCACGCAGCACGTTGACGGTGTTCGTCGTGATCAGCGTGCGCCGTGCGAGCGTGCCGAGGTACACGGTCTCGAGATGCGCGAACGCGGTGTAGTCGCCTTCGATCGTCATCACGGTTTCGTACGGCTCGATCGAGTCGCCGTCGTAGAGCGCATGCACCGTCAGATCGGGCCACGTGTCGGCGCAGAGCTTGAGGACCGCGATCGCCTCGTCCATCCCGCCGAGGTACGCGTTGTTCTTCTGGAACACCTGCATCACGACGTTCGGGTGCCGGCCGTCCTCGATCAGCGTCGCGCGTGCGTGGTTGAAGTACGCGTCCGTGTACCAGCCGGTCTGCATCTTCTCGACCGGCAGGTCGAAGATCGAGGGATCCAAGCGCTTGTGCGTCGACGTCACTGCTCGAGTTCCAGGCACGCGTGGAGCGCGGCGTTCGCGACTTCCAGCTGGTCGGCAGACGGCTCACGCGTACCGAGCCGGTGCTGCAGCTCGTGGCCCGGCTTCGCAAGCGCGCGCGCGAGCGGGTGCTCGTCGTTGCGCGTCATCCAGTTGAAGATCTCGACCGACGCGGCGATCGAGCCCACCGCGGCTACGACCTTGGCCGCCGGGCGCACCCGCCTCGGCGCCTGCTCCGCTACCAGATTGCCCGCGGCGGTCGTGAGCAGCATCGGGCCGAGCAGGTGCGAGCCGCAGCGCTCGTGCTCCTTGGGGCGCGCTTCGCCGTGCTCGTAGCTGCCGATCGAGACGTGCTCCGCGCCGTGGTAGGCGGCGAGGTCACCGCCGCGCAGCGCGAACGCGGCCGGCGCGACGGAGAGCACGCCGTTGACGAGCTCGCGCGTCAGCGGACGCAGGCCGGAGTTGCGAATACCGCGCAGGACGAGGGCGCTCCCGATCATCGACG
The DNA here is from genome assembly GCA_025964395.1 of Actinomycetes bacterium. Lineage (GTDB taxonomy): Bacteria > Actinomycetota > Thermoleophilia > Gaiellales > Gaiellaceae > PALSA-600. The sequence goes on from JAOPYY010000005.1 coordinate 33,228, forward strand.
CGAGCACGCGCGGCCGTTCCATCGGGAGCTGCGCTTCGGGCAGCGCACGCTTGACCTGCGGCAGCAACGCGAACACCTCCGCGATCCGCGCCGGCCCGCGCAGCAAGGGGTTGTTGACGTCGACGGCACGGAAGCGCTTGCGCTTCGCGACGACCTTCAGTTCCCCGTCGGCGGTGCGCACGGCGCACGCCCAGGCCCGCGGGCCGTGCACGAGCACGCCGTTTGCGAGCGCCATCCCGCCGAGCCGGACCCTCTCGGTCACCGCTGGGAGCGTACCCGGAGCGCTTCCTGCAGCCGCGCGGCGACGGCACCGGGGTTGCCGGCGCCGACCACTGCGTCGTCGAGCGAGACCACAGGCATCACCTCACGCACCGACGAGGTGGTGAACACCTCGTCTGCGCCCTCGAGCTCCGTCAGCGGGAATCGGTCCTCGCGCACCTCGAGGCCCTGCTCCCGGGCGAGCTCCCACGCGACGGCGCGGGTCACGCCCGGCAGCACACCAGGCCCGGTCGTCGGCGTCGAGAGGATGTCGCCACGCCGCCACCAGATGTTCGACATCGGCGCTTCGAGCACGATGCCGTCTGCAACGAACAGCGCGTCGTCGCGTCCGTTGCGCTCCGCCTCGCGCAGCGCCGCGAGCGCAAGCGCGTAGCTCGTCGCCTTCGCGCCTGCGACGAGCGCGGCGGGGAGCCCCGTCTCGACGACATGCATGCGCAGTCCGCGCGCGCGCAGCTCCTCGATCCCTGCGGGGATCGGCGCAGCGGTGCCGACGAGGCTCGCCTCGGTGCGGTAGAGCCGCAGCACGAAGTCCCCCTCGACCTCTGCGACGAGGGTCGCAACGAGCGACTCGGCAGCACCCTCGCCGAGCGGCGGCAACCCGAGCGTGGACAGTGAGCCCCGCAGGCGCTGGAGGTGGCGCTCGAGCTCGAACGGGCGGCCACCGTAGACCGGCAGCGTCTCGAACGCGGAGCTGCCGCGGAGCAGTGCCTCGTCGTCGGCGCGGAAGACCGGCTCCGCCGGATCGACGAGCCCTCGACCGTCGACTGCAACGGCGAGCAACTTCACGCCCGCACTGCTTTCAGCGACCCCGTCGAGCCTGCGTCGCTGCTTCCGATCGAGGCGAGCAGCGGGCGCGCCTTCACCCACGACTCCTCGATCTCCGCCTCCGCATCGGAGTCCCAGACGATCCCGCCGCCGACCCAGAGATGCGCGCGTCCGTCGGCAATCGCGAACGTGCGGATCGTCAGCGCGAGCTCGAAATCGCCGTTCGCCTGAATCGTTCCGAGCGCGCCCATCGACGCGCCGCGCCCGACGGGCTCGAGCCGCGCGATGTGGTCGATCGCGGAGATCTTCGGCGCGCCGGTGATCGAGCCGCCGGGAAACGTCGCCCGGAGGATGTCGGCGAGCGTTGCGTCGGGACGCAACTGTCCCTCGACGGTGGAGACGAGATGGGTCACACCGGCGAGCTCGTGCTGGGCCATCAGCTCGGGCCAGCGAATCGATCCGACCTCGCACACGCGTGAGAGGTCGTTGCGCTCGAGGTCGACGATCATCACGTGCTCGGCCGCGTCCTTCGCGTCGTCGATGTCCTCGCCGATCGGCCGCGTGCCCTTGATCGGCATCGTCACGAGCCGGTCGCCACGCCGGGCGAGGAAGAGCTCCGGCGACGCGGAGACGATCGCCCATCCATCTCCGACGAGCGGCCGCGGGTGGAGCGGACGCAACGGCGCGAGCGCCTCCGCGAGCGCGAGCGGGCTCCCGGCGAACGGCGCCGAGAGGTGCTGCACGAGGTTCACCTGGTAGACGTCGCCGCGCTTGATCGCCGCGCGTACTTCGTCGACGGCTGCCGCGTAGTCCTCGGGCGCCCAGGTCGCCTCCCACGCCCCTAGCCGTTGGTGGTCGCCCGTGGAACGCTTCGGATCATCAACGGGGCGTATTCGGGCGGCCAGCAACGGCAATGGACACGGCTCCGGTGGCGCCGGCCACGGCTCGCGGCGCAGCGGCTCGCCAAGTCCGTAGCCGAGGTACACGTCCGCGACGAAGCCTTCGCGCAGTTCCTCCGCCAGATATGCCTCGAGCGACTCGAACGCGCCGTCGGGCTCGAACACCTCCAGCATGCTCAGCCGCAAACGACCTGCGCGGCGTGCCGAAGCCAGCGCAGGCCGAGCTCGAGGTCGGAGACCGGTACGCGCTCGTTCGCCGAGTGAATCAGACGCGCGGCTGTCTCGGAGTCCATGTCCCGTGACGGAAAAAAGCCGTAGGCGACCGTGCCGAACGCCTCACGCATCCAGTGCGAGTCGGTGAAGCCGGCGACGCAGATCGGTGCAGCCGCCGCGCCCGGCTCCTCGGACTCGACGAACGACCGCACCGCATCCCAGAGCGGGCCGCTGATCGGCGAGCGCGTACCGCCGAAGCGCTCGGTGTTCACGAGCTCGTAGTCGCCCTCGCCGAGCCACGCGCGAATCGTCGCCTCCGCTTCCTCGGGCGTCTGGCCCGGCAGGATCCGGGTATCGACGGTGACCGAGCACAGCGCGGGAATGATGTTGCGCTTGTCCGAGGCGTGCGCCATCGTCGGCGCGACGGTCATCCACAGCAGCGGCTCGATCAACTCCCCAGCGAGCGGCGCGACCTCGCGTGCACGCGCCAACGCATCCGCCGCCGGCGGCACCTCGCCGAACAACGCCGCCAGGAAACCTTCGACCTCCGGGATCAGCTGCGGCTCGGTCTCGAATGCACCGAGCCGCTCGATCAGCGGCGCCGCCTTGACGAGCGCGTTGTCGGCGATGCTCGGCATCGCTCCGTGGCCGCTTCGACCGCGCACGCGCAGCTCAAACGGTGAGCTCATCTTCTCAGCCGTCGCGCAGAGATACAGCACTTTGCCCCCGAGCTCGACGCGATCTCCCGCTCCTTCGTTGACGGAGAAGTCCGCGCGCACCGCGTCCGGATGGGCCTCGACGAGCCATTCCAGGCCGAACCCCGCACCGACCTCCTCGTCGGCCGCCGCGATGAAGATCAGATCGCCGTCGCCGCGCCAGCCCTCGCGTGCGAGCGTCGCAAGCGCGACCGCCGAGGCGGCCACCTCGCCCTTCATGTCGAGCGCGCCACGTCCCCAGATCTCGCTGCCGGCGAACTCGCCGCCGAACGGGTCGCGCTCCCACTCGCTCGCGTCCGCGAGCACGACGTCGGTGTGCGAGAGCATCGCGAGCGATGGACCGCTACCGCGACCGGGGATGCGCGCGACAAGGTTCGCGCGCTCGGGCACGCGCGCGTAGAGATGGCACTCGACGCCGGCCGCCTCGAGGTAGTCACGCAACAGCTCTGCCGCCAGCGTTTCGTTGCCCGGCGGGTTCGTCGTGTCGAGACGAATCAGCCGCCGAAGGAGCGCCGCAACTTCCGACTCCGCCGAGCCTACGTCGGCAACCTCGCTCACTTCCTGCGGCCGAGCACGAGCAGATAGCGGCGCGGCGCGCGCACGCCGCCGTCCTTCGTCGCATAGCTCTCGTAGAGCTCGACGAACGCGCGGTGAAACTCCTCGCGCTTCTTGGGATCGAGTTGCTTGACGAGCGCGATCACCGGTGGGGCCGATTCCGAGAAGAGCTTCCAGATCTCCTCGCCGGACCCCGCCTCGAGCCAGAGCGTGCCGTCCTCGTATTCCAACTCGAAGTCGTCGCCCAGCATGTCCTCGACGTGGTCCTCGCGGCCCCACTCGTACACCTCGCGCCCCTCGATCGGCTCCTCGGAGAAGCGGCGGTAGAGCTCGCCCAGCTTCGGATTCGGTTTCCAGCCGGTGAAGCCGAGGCGTGCGCCCGGGCACGAGACGCGTGCGAGCTCCGACGCGACATTTGCATGATCGGGCGCCAGGACGAGGCCGAAGTTCGAGACGACGACGTCGAAGCAACCGTCCTCGTACGGCAGGTACTCGACGTCGCCGAGGTCGAAGGTGATCTGAGCCCCTTCCTCCTTCGCGCGCTCGCGGGCTTTCGCGAGCATCGGCTCCGCGATGTCGAGGCCCGTGACGACGCCGCCGGAGCGCGCGGCCCGCACGGCCACCTCGCCGGTGCCCGTGGCCAGATCGAGCACACGGTCGCCCTTGGCGATCTGCAGCAGGTTGACGAGCTGGTCCTGGACCGGGGCCAGGCGTGCGGCCAGCCGCTCGTACGTCCCTGCCCCCCAGACCTCGCTCGCCTCACTCATCGCGCTAGAAAGCATACTTTCGGCGTGGGTGACCTCTTGTCCGAGGCCGCGGGCCGCCGCCTCGGCGCCTCGGCCCCTCTCGCGCAGCGGCTGCGGCCGGCGACGCTCGACGACTTCGTCGGCCAGGAGCACGTGATCGGGCCTGGCCGGGCGCTGCGTCTCGCGATCGAACAGGACCGCGTGCCGTCGATGATCCTCTACGGGCCGCCGGGCTCCGGGAAGACGACGCTCGCACGGATCGTCGCGCACACGACCGGCGCGGAGTTCGAAGAGCTCTCTGCCGTGCAGGCGACGGTGGCGAACGTGCGCGAAGTGTTGAAGCAGGCGCGCGAGCGGCTCGGTACGAGCAGCCGGCGCACGATCCTCTTCCTCGACGAGATCCATCGGTTCAACAAGGCGCAGCAGGACGCGCTGCTCCCCGGCGTCGAGGAGGGCCTCGTCACGCTGATCGGCGCGACGACCGAGAACCCGTACTTCGAAGTGAACTCGGCGCTGCTCTCACGCGCGCAGGTGTACGAGCTCGAGCCGCACTCCGTCGAGACGCTGCAAGGCGTCGTGCGACGCGGCGCGGCGGAGCTCAAGACAGAGGTCTCCGACGAGGTGGAGGAGATGATCGCGGCGCGCGCCGGCGGCGACGCGCGCAACGCGCTCAACATCCTCGAATTGTCCGTTGAGACGGCGCGTGCCGAGGGCGTCCCACTCGAGGAGCGCCATGTCGACGACGCCGCACGCAAGCGGCCACTCGCCTACGACAAGGGTGGTGACCGCCACTACGACTTCATCTCGGCGTGGATCAAGTCGACGCGTTCGGGCGACGTGCAGGCGTCCGTCTACTACCTCGCGGCAATGCTCGAGGGCGGAGAGGATGCGCGCTTCATCGTGCGGCGCATGATCGTGCTCGCATCCGAGGACATCGGCAACGCCGATCCGCAGGCGCTGCTCGTCGCCGTCGCGGCCGCGCAGGCGGTTGAGCACGTCGGCCTGCCCGAAGCGCGGCTCAACCTCGCGCAGGCTGCGATCTACCTGGCGCGCGCGCCGAAGTCGAACGCGTCGTACGTCGCAATCGGCAAGGCGACGCAAGACGTGCGCGAGCACGGTCACCTGATGCCGCCCGCGGCCCTGCGCTCGGCGGCGTACGCCGGCGCAAAGAAGCTCGGCCGTGGCGAGGGGTACATCTATCCGCACGCGAACGACGCGGGCTTCGAGGTCGACTGCCTGCCGGAGAAGCTGGCCGGCTCCGTCTACTACGAGCCGTCGGGGATCGGCGACGAGGTCGACGTCGAGCGGAGCGCTAGAGCGCGGCCTGCAAAGCCGCCTCGAACTGCTCCAGAGTAACCGGCTCCGGCTTACAGAATGCGGGCGCCAAGGGCGCTCGCGACCAGTTCGACGGCAAGCGTGCCGGTCTCGTTCTCGCGGTCGAGGATCGGATTGACCTCGACGACCTCGAGCGAATCGAGGCGGTTCGACTCCGCGAGCAGCTCCATCGCGAGGTGCGCCTCGCGGTAGGAGAGGCCTCCGCGCACCGGCGTGCCAACCCCGGGCGCGAACATCGGATCGACGGCGTCCAGGTCGAGGCTCAGGTGCAGGAACGGCGCGCCCGCCAGGAACTCGAGCGACTCGGTCAGCACCCGCTCCATCCCGAGCCGGTCGACCTCGTTCATCGTGTAGACGCGGACATCGAGCTCGCCGATCAACGCCCGCTCGCCCGGATCGAGTGAACGGATGCCGATCAGCGCGGCACGCGTCACGGACGGCGTCGGATAGACGTCGCTCTCGAAGGCCTCGCCTGCGACACCGAGCGCAGCTGCGAGCGGCATGCCGTGGACGTTGCCGCTCGGCGAGGTGCTCGGCCGGTTGAGATCGCCGTGCGCATCGATCCAAAGGGCTGCGCCGGCGCCGCGCGCCTTGGCCATGCCGCCCAGCGTTCCCATCGCGATCGAGTGGTCGCCGCCGAGCACGAGCGGCAGGAAGCCCTGGCCGACCGCGTCCTCGACGAGCGCTCCGACCTTCTCGCACGCCTGCTTGATCGGTGCGAGGTACCGGCAGGTCGCGTCGCCCTCCTCCGTCGCCTCCGGAACGGGAGAGCGCACGTCGCCCCAGTCTGCAACGTCGCGCCCGAGCGCCCGGATCCGCGATTCCAAGCCGGCGTAGCGGATCGCCGAGGGCCCCATGTCGACGCCGCGGCGCCCGGCGCCCAGGTCGAGGCCTGCCCCGATGATCGCGACGGGCCGCGGGGTATCCAGTGCGGACATCAGGAAGACACTAGACGGCCCAGGAGGCGCGGAACTTCAGCTGCGCCGCGGTGGGGTCGTCGAGCTCGATGCCGAGCGTCGCGAGCTTCGTCCGTGCGATCAGATCGTCGAGCTCGTCGGGAAAGCGGTTGAGGCCTGCTGGGACGCCGCCCGAGGCGAGCAGGTGCGCGGACAACGCTTGCACGGAAAACGAGAGATCCATGATCTCGATCGGGTTGCCGTCGCCCCCGGCGATGTTGACGAGCGCGCCGTCGACGAGCACGTGCACGCGCCGGTTGCCGAGCACGTACGTCTTGACCTTCGGGCGCGCGTCGATCACCTCGTCCGCCTCTGCTGCAAGTGCGGGCACGTCGATCTCGCGGTCGTGGTGGCCTGCGTTCGCGAGCAGCGCGCCGTCCTTCAGGTACGCGAACGCATCGGCGCCGATCGCTTCGATCAGACCGGTCGCGGTGATCACCACGTCGGCGTCGGGGAGCGCGTCCGCGAGTGAGGCGACGCGGTAGCCGTCCATGTGCGCAGTCAGCGCGCGCACGGGATCGAGCTCGACAACCGTGACGCGACCGCCGAGGCCGTCTGCGGCACGCGCGAGGCCCTTGCCGACCCAGCCGTACCCGACGATGCAGAACTCGCGGCCGGCAGCCAGCACGTTCGTGAGCGCGAGCAGCGCGGTCAGCGTCGTCTGGCCGGTGCCGTACGGGTTGTCGAACATGTGCTTGCACTTCGCGTCGTTCGCGGCGATCGCCGGAAACGGGAGGCGACCTTCGGCTTCGAGCGCGCGCAGCCGCGCGACGCCGGTGGTCGTCTCCTCACTCACGCCCTGCAGCCGCTCGTACAGATCGGGCCGGTGCTCCGCCGTGCGGCGCGTCAACTCAAGGCCGTCGTCGATTACGAGCTCCGGTCCCGTCTCGGCGACCGCGAGCAGGTCGGCGGTGAACTCGTCCTGCGAGACGCCGTGACGTGCGTGCACCTCGATGCCGCGCTCGACGAGCGCCGCACACACGGCGTCCTGCGTCGAGAGCGGATTGCTGCCGGCAGCGACGACGTGCGCGCCCGCCTCCTGCAGCGCGAGCACGAGGCACGCGGTCTTCGCCTCGAGGTGGACGACGACGGCCAGCTTTCGACCCTCGAGCGCACCGTCTCCGAGCCGGTCGCGGAGCGCAGCGAGAACCGGCATGTGCTGGCGCGCCCACTCGATGCGCCGGTGCCCCTCGGGCGCGAGGCCAGGATCAGCGATACGGGAAGTGGTCGTCACAAAATAAAAAAATAGAGTCCGGACTGTCCGGCCCCCGCAGCACGGCCGGCTGCGGGTTCCGCTTGCAGTAGTAACGAATGGCCAGGGCCGGACTTGAACCGGCGACACCACGGTTTTCAGCCGTGTGCTCTACCAACTGAGCTACCTGGCCCCAGGAATACAGCGCGGCCCAGTGTAACTACGCCCGCCGAGCGAGCAACGAGACGCCGGTGCCCGCCTCGAAGTCCGCAACGTGCAGGAACCCCCGCCGCTGCAGCTCGTCCCGGACACGCTCGAGCGGCACCCAGATCGGGGTGTTCGGCCCCATGCTGTAGGCGATCGCGAGGTACCCGCCGACCGCAGTGACGCGGGCGAGCTCGTCGAAGAACGGGATCATGTTGTTCAGCGTCACGAGATCGAACGATGCGTCGTCGTAGGGCAGCGCCGACGCGTCGCCGACGTCGTAGCGCTCCTGCCCGAGACGCCGGGCCTCCGCGATCATCCCGGGTGATACGTCGACGCCCGTCACCTCGGCGGACGGCCAGCGTTCGCCGATCAAGCGTGCGACCGCACCGGTTCCGGTCCCGACGTCAAGTGCGCGTTCGGGTGTATCGGTCGCATCGAGCGCGGCGATCATCGCGACAAGCCGGTCGCGGCTGACGCGCGTCGCGTCCCACTCCGGTGCGAGCTGGTCGAAGTTCCGCCTCATGCGCCCGCGGAAGAGGCGCCAGAGGAACGGTGCTCGGACAACGACGTCGGTGACGAAGCGCGCAAAGCGCTGGCCGAGCGTCACACGACCGCGATCCGCAACTCGTCGCCGACACCGACGCCCGTCAACCGGGCGGCGTTGCCGTTGCTGATCGCAAGCGTCACCAGACCGTACGAATCCTCGTAGAGGATCAGCTCGCCGGGTGCAGCATCGGCAAAGGTGTCCGCGAGGACCGCGTAGTAGCGCTCGAACGTCAGGCGGACCTCGACGCGATCGCCGCGCACGACGCCGAGCCTGGCGACGTGGTCGGTACGCATGTTCGTTGCGACATTGCCGAAGCGGTCCACTCCGACGACGCTGGCGGAGATCCGGGACGTCCCGACGCTCGGGTCCGGTACCGCGACCCGCACAAGGCCGGCCGGATCGATCGCAGGGCCGAGCTCGTCGATCGCAACGCCTGCGGCGAGATGCGCGGCCGCGGGGGAAAAGATGTCGCGCGCATGGAACGTGCGCGAGACGTCCGGCAGCCGGTAGCGCTCGTCGACGAGCTCGTACGCGGCTTCGATGCCGAGCTCGTCGGCGGCAAGGCTCAGGAGGCCGTTGTCGGGCCCGATGAAGGTGCGCCCGTCGGCCGTGCGCACAGCGAGCGGGCGACGGTGGCTACCCACGCCGGGATCGACAACCGCGAGGTGCACGCCGACGGGCATGTACCTCGTCGTGCTGCGCAGCACGAGCGCTCCCTGCAGGATCGCCTGCGGGGGGATGCCGTGCGTCACGTCGATCACGCGAGCGTCCGGCGCGATCCGTGCCATCACGCCGTGGCAAGTACCGACGAAGTCGTCCTCCAGGCCGAAGTCGGTGAGGAAGGTGATCACCACGGGCGGGAGTTCATCAGATCGCGCACCGCGGCGACGAGCCCTGCGAGATCGTGCGTCGGCGCCTCGCCGACGACCTCCAGCCCGACCGAACGTGCGACGCGGGTCGTCTCGGGCCCAATGCTCACCGCCGGCGCCGACCCGCCGACGCCCGCGTACGCGCGGGCGGCAGAACCGGAGGCGAGCACGACGGCGTCGCCGTCGGGCGGATCCGGTGTGAGGAGCCGCGTCCGGTAGAGCGGGACGAAGTCGGCCTGGAGCTCGTCGATCGGGCGCCTACGCGCGCCCTCTGCCGCGGCAAAGAGCACACGGCCGGTCGGGCGCGGGAACTCGCGCAACAAGCCCTCCTGCGACGACTCGCGCGGCACGAACGCCGCCTCGATCCCGTGCTCGCGCAGCGCCTCCGCGGTGCCAGGCCCGACGGCGGCAATGCGCGGCAGGTTGATGGCGCGCCGAGCTACCTCGTCGGCGCCGTTGGGGCTGGTGACGATCAGCCAGTCGTACCCCGTACCGTCGATCGGCTCATCCGACGTGCGCTCGATCTCGATCAGCGGGCACTCGACGACCTCGGCGCCGATTGCCTCGAGTGCTGCGACGAGCGGCCGCGCCTGACTACGCGGCCGGGTCACGATCACCCTCATCGCAGCATTCAAACCCGTGCTTTCAAACCCGTGCGGCGAGGCCCGCGAGCTCTTCCGCGAGCGCGACCGGGTCGTCGCCACTGCGACGCACGACCCATGCGCCGTCCTCGTCGGCGATCAACGCATGCAAGGTCGTCCCGTCGTGATGTGCGGCCACCGGCGCGAGGCAGCCGGCGCCGATCAGCGCGACGCAGGCGCGCTCCGGCTCCACGCGGCGGCGCGTCTCGGCGTGATCCGCGTGCGCGACGAGCTCCTCCTCGCCCGCGCGCACCTGCAGTGCAAGCGCCCCCTGGGCGGCCTCGGGCAGCATCAGCTCCGGATCGAGGCGCAGGCCGATCTCACCCGCGAGCCCCAGCCGGTCGAGCCCGCACGAGGCGAGAATGATCGCGTCGAGCGCGCGTTCGCGCATCTTCCGCAGCCGAGTCTCGACGTTGCCGCGCATCGGCTCGACCGAGATCGTCGGCTCTGCCGCGAGCAACTGCGCGCGCCGCCGCACGGACGCGGTGCCGATGCGCATGCCCGGCCGCAGCTCGCCGGCGCCGACGAGCGCGTCCCGCGGGTCGTCGCGCTCGAGGTACGCGCCGATCGCGAGCCCTTCGGTGTCATCGGAGGTCATGTCCTTCGCCGAGTGCACGGCGACGTCGATGCGACCGGCGAGCAGTGCCTCCTCAATCTCCTTCACGAAGACTCCGCGCTCGCCGATCTGCCCGAAGGGGCTCGTGCGATCTCGGTCGCCTGCGGTCGTAATCGGAACGAACGCGATCTCGATGCCCGAGCCGCGCAGCAGCTCGGCGGCCTGCTCGGCCTGAGTGAGCGCGAGCCTAGATCCGCGAGACCCGATGCGAACGAGCACAGCCCGACCTCCCAACACGCTTGCTCCGTCCACACTGCGGGTGGCCGAACTTGATCCGCATGAACGCCGACGGCGCCACGATCGGGAGCGGCCGCTCAATACGACGATCCTTGTCAGGCGTCACCGCTTCTTCTCCTCTTCGAGGCCGAACAGATGGCGGACTGCGTCCGCATACGCGGCCCCGTCGGCACTGACGGCAGCCTCCTTCATCCGGATTGTCGGCAAGTGCAGCAGCTTGTTCAAGATCTGCGAGGTCACCGACTCGAGCGTCCGGCGCTCGTCGTCGCTCATCCGGGCCTCGACCTTCGCGAGCTCAGCGGTGCGGATCTCCTCGGCACGGGCGCGGAGCGAGGCGATCGCGGGGACGACGTCCAGGGACGCGCGCCACGAGCGGAAGCGCTCCGCCTCCTCGGCGACGAGCTGCTCGGCGCGCGCTGCTTCGGAGCGCCGCCCCGACAGCGTCTCCGCGACGACAGCCTCGAGATCATCGATGTCGTAAAGGAAGCAGCCGTCGAGCTTCGCGATCGCGGAGTCGAGGTCGCGCGGCACCGCGATGTCGATGAAGAACAGCGGTGTACGGCGCTTGGCCGGCACGTCACCTGCCTGCACGACGGTCTCGGGCGCGCTGGTCGACGAGATGACGACGTCGACGTTGCCGAGCCGGGATGCAATGTCCGCCAGCGCGACCGCCTCTCCGCCGAAGCGGTGCGCGAGGTCGCGCGCCGTATCGACGGTGCGGTTCGCGATGTACGCGATGGTCGCGCCGCGCGAGGCGAGATTCGAAGCCGCGAGCTCCCCGATCCGGCCGGCGCCGATCAGCAGTACCCGCCTGCCCGTGAGGTCGCCGAAGACCTGAGCGGCGAGCGCCCCGGCGGCGGAGGAGACGGATGCGGGGCTTTCCCCGATCGCGGTCTCGCTGCGCACGCGTTTCCCGACGCCGAGCGCCTGCCGGAAGACGCGATCGAGCAACGCTCCCGGACGAGCGGCTTCGTAGGCGCCGCGCACCTGCCCGAGGATCTCGCCCTCGCCCGGGACGAGCGAGTCGAGACCGGAGGCGACGCGGAAGAGATGCAGGGCGGCCGCGTCCTCGTGCAGGCGGTAGAGCACGCCGTCGAGCGGCTCGCCTGCGAGTTCCTGCAGCGCCGTCACCGCCTGGCGCTCGTCGACCCCCTCGAAGTAGAGCTCCGTGCGGTTGCACGTCGAGAGACAGATCGCGTCGCCGAGCGAGCTCGCGAGCGCAGCGGCCGCAGGCGCGTCGAGGGTCACGCGCTCGCGCAGCTCTACGGGAGCGATGTGATGCGAGAGCCCGATCAGCGTCAGCGTCATGCGAAATGAGTCCCCGCGAGAGCGAGCCGCGCAACAATCACGAGTGCGAACCCGCCGAGTGCGAAGTACGCCGCGCGCCGTCCCGTCGGGCGCAGCGCGAGCACCGCGCCGTAGACGAGCCACGTCAACACCGTCACCGCCTCGAGCGCGTCGAACCGGCCGCCGTCGCGTTGCTGGCGGACGATGCCGATCACGAGGGCGAGGGTGAGAAGCGGGAGCGAGACGAGGATCGTGCGCCACGTGAGACGCTCGAGCGACGCGAGCGGCGGCAGGCGCAAGCGCAGAATGTCTGCGGCGCGCCGCTTCAGGCGCCGCTCCTCCCACAGATAAAGCCCGGCCAGCCCCGCCGCGAGCGTGAAGCCGGCGAATGCGGCGAGCGCGAGCCCGACGTGCAGGATCAGAAAGAGGTTGCCGTAGCTCGAGTGCGAGCCCGCTCCGGTCCCACCGCCGACGCGCGCGACGGCGAAGAGCGCGGCTGCCAGCGGCATCACGGTCAGCCCGAGCAGGCGGAACCGCGGACGGCAGCCCCAGATCAGATACGCCCCGACGACGAACCACACGAAGAGGTTGAGCGAGCCCGCCCAAGTCGACCACGGAAAGCCGTCGGAGCGCACGGCCTGCGCGATCAGCAACGCCGTTTGCGCGAGCCAGCCGAGCCGTACGCCCCATGTCGCCGCGCGCGAGGTGCGCACGGTCGCGTAGGCGAGCGCGGCTTCGCCGTAGCCGAGCAGCGCGGGCCAGAAGAGCGCCTCAACCACGTCGCGCCTCAACCATCCGTGCGTTTGTCCTTGACGAGCTCGACGAGCTGCTCGACCTGGCGTTGCAGCCGCTGCAGCTTCGACCCGATGATCACGACGTAGACGAGCACGCCGAGGAACACCACGAGATAGGCGGCGGCGGTGTACTTCTCGGACTGCGTCATGACGCGTGGCCTTTCTGACCCCAATGCCACGCTCCTCGGTCGCGAGCACCAAGCGATGCAAGGACGCAGGTCTTCCCGCTAGTGGTACTAACGGGAAGACCGAGGACGCAGCAGCGCGCCGCGTGATCGCGGGCGAGGGGCCTGGATGTTGGGGTTGGGAAGGTCACGACAAAAGCTCCTTCAGCTCGCGCAGCGAGCAGTCGAGTCGCTTGCCCGCCAGCTCGATCGCATACATCGTCGCGAACAGCGTCAGCATCGCGGCGAGACAGACGCAGAAGGTGAAGAACTGCGCGCCGGTCATCTGAGGCCCTTGCAGCTTGAAGACAACGGGATGGATGAACTGCTTCGAAAGCCTGATCGCGAGAAACGACACCGGGATCAGCACGACCCCGAAGAGCGCGTAGACCGCGCTCATGTTCGCGCGCGCGGGGCCAGGGTCGACCGAGAACCGAAGCATGAAGTAGGCGCAGTAGAAGAGGAAGAGCACGAGAAAGAGCACGAGCTCGTCCTCGCCCCACGACCACCAGACGCCCCACGAGATGCGCGCCCAGATCGACCCGGTCAGCAGCGTCAGCGCGCCGAAGATCACGCCCTGGTGGATCGCGACGTAACTCTCGAGATCCGCCCGCTCGTCGCGCCCGCGCAGGTACTTGAGCGCCTTCCATGCGCCCCAGCCGAAGCACGCATAGGACGTCAGGGCGAGCGGCACATGGAAGTAGAAGATGCGCTGCGAGAGTCCCTGGTCAGCGTCCGCCGGGGCGTAGAAGAACGCGAAGACGACCGCCAGCCCGAACAGGCCCGTGCAGGCGGCCGCGAGGGCAGGCAGCTTCAGGTGCATCGTCAAAGCACGGTCAATCGTAGTCTGAGACTCGTCTCAGACCTCAGACACGACGTACTCGAAGGCGGCCCAGCTGAGCAACGCGAAGATCGCGTCGTAGAGCACGAGGAACCAGAGGTAGCCGCCGACGCCGCCGACGACGATCGGGATCGCCATCGGGAGGAAGAGCAGCGGCAGGAGCAGCTCCCGCGCACGGCCGGCCACCGCCATCGCGCCGAAGAGGGTGCCGACGGTGCAGATGCCGAGGTCCGCGAGCGCCACGGCGGCCACCGTCCGCCCGTTCAGACCGTGGAAGAACATGGCAAACGCCGGCAGCGCCACGATCTCGGCCGCGACGAGGAAGGCGAGGACCGCGATCGCCTTGCCCAGCCAGATCGCGCTCCGGTCTACCGGCGTCAGGATCAGCGCGTCGAACATGCTCTGCTCGCGCTCCGCGACGAATGCGCGCGTGAGGCCGAGCAGCGCGGTGAAGATCAGCGCCGCCCACAGGAGGCCACGGGCGGCAACGTCACTCGTTCCGTTCGGCAGCGCGAAATGGAAAATCGTCAGCGCTGCGATCACGAAGAGCAGCATCGACGGCAGCGTCTCCTTCGCGCGCAACTCGAGCAGCAGGTCCTTGCGCGCAAGCGCTGCGACATCGGAGGCGTACGTCATGCGAACGCCAGCCGTTCCGTCGCGTAGCGGTCGACTCGCTGCGGCTCGTGCGTCGCGATCACCCAGGCGCGCGGCTCCTCAAAACTGTGTTCTTGAAAGACAGCGTCGAGGAGCGCCGCTCCCTCCGCGTCGAGCGCGTTGTACGGCTCGTCGAGCAGGAGGTGCGTCGGCTCGTGCAACAAGACGCGGCAGAGGCCGAGCCGCTGCTGCATCCCGCGTGAGAACGTCGAGACGCGCTCGTGGCGTACCTCCCACAGACCGAAGCGTTCGAGCAGCATCCCGATGCGCTCGCCGCGCTCGGGCAAGCGGTAGAGACGGCCGAACAGCGTCAGGTTCTCAAGCGGCGTCAGCTCGCGGTAGACGAGCGGCTCGTGACCGAGGTAGCCAATCGTGTGGCGGGGCGGCAGCTGCAGCTCACCCGCGCTCGGCGCGGCAAGCCCGGCGAGAACGCGCAGCAGCGTCGTCTTGCCGGAGCCGTTCGGGCCGGTGACGAGCAGGAAGCCGCCGTCGGGAACGTCGACGTCGAGCCCTGCGAACACGCGGCGGTCGCCGTAGCGCTTCGCGAGCGCGCGGGCTTGGATCACGCGCGGTACACCCGGGCCGCGGCGCGATGGAAACCGTCGGGCTGGCCGGCGGCGGCGAACGTATCGGCGATCTCCTCCATCTCACCTTCCCAGCGCCACCCCTTCGTCGCAGCCGCGTGCTCGGCACGCGGCAGGCGCTTGGCGAGCTCGGGCGCAGCAAGCTCCCACTCTTCTTCGACGCCGAAGTGGCGCGCGACGTCGCGGATCGCGAGCAACATCGCGGCCGAGCCCTTCGACCACGCCGCGTACGCCATCTTGATCGCCGACGCGTCGGCGACGACACGCGGTTCGAGGTTCGTGCCGACGAAGAGCACTGCGACGGACGCGGCGCCCGAGCCGGAGAGGTAGAGCGTCGTGCCCGGCTCGTCGGGCGGACTGCCGACGATGCCGCCGTCGACGAAGCGCGGCTGGATCTTTGCGACCTCTTGTGCGCGCATCGGCGAGATCGCGTTCGCGTCCACATACACGCCGTCGAAGCCCTCCACGGCCCGCGCCACCTCCAACGCGCTGTGCGGCGGGCAGATCGAAAGGATCAACTCGGCCTCGGC
The DNA here is from genome assembly GCA_025964395.1 of Actinomycetes bacterium. Classification (GTDB taxonomy): domain Bacteria; phylum Actinomycetota; class Thermoleophilia; order Gaiellales; family Gaiellaceae; genus PALSA-600. The sequence goes on from JAOPYY010000005.1 coordinate 48,855, forward strand.
CGCGAGCGCCTCAACCGTCCCGGCGTCTCGAAACGTCTGTGCGCGCTCGCGGCTAGCAGCACTGCGCCCCTCCGACGCCCACAGCACCTCGTGCCGGTTGGCCTGCAGGCAGCGGCCGATGGCCGCACCCATCTCACCCGGGTGCAGGAGGCCCACGATCACAGCACGTCGGCCAGCACAAACGCGAAGAACGCAACCGAGATCACGCCGTTCATCGTGAAGAACGCCGCATCGAGGCGGCGGAGATCGCCGGGCCGCACGAGCGTGTGCTCGTAGAGCAGCAGCGATCCGACGATCACCACGCCGAGCCAGTAGAGGAGCCCAACGTCGAGCCCGATTCCGGCGGCGGCGAGCAACACGATCGTCGCGAGGTGCAAGACGCGCGCACCGGTGAACGCGCCGCGCTCGCCGAACCTCGTCACCCACGAGTGCAGTCCCTGCTCGCGATCGATGTCCACGTCGAACAGCGCGTAGAAGAGGTCGAATCCCGAGACCCAGGCAGCGACCGCCGCGCCGAGGGCCCAGGCCTGCCAGGGCAGCTCGCCCTTGATCGCCGCCCACGCACCGACGGGCGCGAGTCCGTCCACCGCACCGAGCCAGAGGTGGCACAACCACGTGAACCGTTTCAGGTACGGATAGACGACGAACGCGACAACCGGGATCGGCGACAGCCAGCGGACGAGTGGATCGAGCTGCCACACGGCGACGGCGTACACGGCGAGCGAGAGCAGGCAGAACGCGACGACCGCGGCCCTCGTCAGCGCGCCGGAGGGAATCTCACGCGTCGCGGTGCGCGGGTTCGCGGCGTCGATGCGCGCGTCGATCAGCCGGTTGAGCGCCATCGCGAGCGAACGCGCCCCGACCATCGCCAGCGTGATCCAGAGCAGGTCGTGCGCCGAGGGGACGCCGCCGACGGCGAGGAACGCCCCGACGTACGCGAACGGGAGTGCGAAGATCGTGTGCTCGAATTTGACGAGCCGGTAGTAAAGGCGGGCGATGCGCATCAGCCGGAAGTGTGCTGATGACGCGTAGGCGCGTCGGCGAGAAGCGACAACGCGTGGCCCAGAGCGGGTTGGAGCACGGCGTAGCCGTCGCGGCACCCGCCGGTCGAGCCCGGCAGGTTGACGACGAGCGTCCCGCCGACGACGCCGGCGACACCGCGCGAGAGCAGGCCGTGCGGCGTCTTGGCGATCGAGTCGGCCCGCAGCGCCTCTGCAATCCCGGGCGCGTCGCGCTGCAGGACGGTCCGCGTCGCCTCGGGAGTGACGTCGCGCGGCGCGAGCCCGGTGCCCCCGGTCGTCAGGACGACCGCGGCCCGTGTGGCGAGGTCCTCGATCGCAGCCGCGATCTCGTCGGCCTCATCGGGAACGACACGCCGCTCGACCTCGTAGCCGTCGGCGCGCAGAAGCTCCTCGAGCAGGTCGCCGCTTCCGTCGCCGGCCTCGCCGCGCGAGACGCGGTCGGAGACCGTTAGCACCGCCGCGTTCACCGCCTCGTCCCCGACTCCGTCGAGCCTACGTCTTTGACCTTCTCGAGCAGCTCGACGGTGAACGTCATTCCCTTGTCGATCGCCTTCGCCATGTCGTACACCGTGAGCGCAGCGACCGACGCCGCGGTGAGCGCCTCCATCTCGACGCCCGTCTGTGCGGTCGTCTCCGCCGCTGCGACGATCTCGACGCCGTCGTCGAGGACGCGCGTGTCGACTTCGATGTGCGTGAGCGGCAGCGGGTGACAAAGCGGGATCAACTCGGATGTGCGCTTCGCGGCCATGATCCCCGCGAGCTGCGCCGTCGTCAGGGCATCGCCCTTCGGGAGGTCGCCTAGCCGCGCAGCCGTTTCGGGCGCCATGCGCACCACCGCGCGTGCAACAGCGCGCCGTCGCTGCGCAGGCTTCGCGCCGACGTCGACCATCCGCACCGCGCCCGTCTCGTCGACGTGCGAAAGATCGCTCACGGGCGATACCTTTTCGCGAGTGCGAAGAGCGCGCGCCGCTCGCGCCACGCTGCGCGCGCGCGTGCCGGCAGACCGTCGGCGTACAGCGCCCCGAGCGCGCCACGGAATGCAGCGGCAGCCTGGGCGTCGTAGGGGAACCACCACGGCACCGGCACACGGCCGGAGTCGTGGTCGGCGAACTTCGGCGAGGTGAGGTCGTAGAGCCCGTGCTTGGAATGTGTCCGCCCGAAGCCTGACTCGCCCCGGCCACCCCACGCCGCTTGCGAGGATGCGTACGAGTACGCGTGGTCGTTGTGCCAGACCGTGCCCGCCCGCAGACGATGCGCTGCTCGCTGCGCGCGGTCTGGATTGCGAGTCCACACCGATGCGCCGAGCCCAAATGCGGTGTCATTCGCCGCGCGGATCGCCTGCGCGTCATCAGCGACGCGCGAGACCGTGACCACGGGACCGAACGTCTCGTCGTGCTCGATGCGGGCGTCATGCGGGACATCGACGAGCACGGTCGGATCGTAGAACCACCCCGCACGCTCGGGGGAACGCGCACCGACGAGCGCGCGCGCGCCCCGTTCAACTGCATCCTCGACCAGGCCGGCGACCCTGTCGCGCTGCTCCTTCGAGATGAGCGGGCCGAGCTCGAGCTCGCGTGCCTTGCGCGACAGCTCCTCGACGAACGGCTCGTACAGCGCGCCCTGAACGTAGATGCGCTCGACACCCGAGCACACCTGGCCGCAGTTCATGAACGAGCCCCACAGCGCACCGTCGACAGCACGGGCGAGGTCCGCGTCGTCCAAGACGATCATCGGGTCCTTGCCGCCGAGTTCGAGCGTCACGGGTACAAGGCGCTGGCCGGCGTTCGCGGCGACCAGCCGGCCGACCTCCGCGGAGCCGGTGAAGAGCACCTTCCCGAGGCCGCGTGCCTTGACGAGCGCTTCACCAACCGCGCCGTCGCCCTGGGCGACGCGGACCGGAGCGCCTGCGGTCGCAAAGATCTCCGCCACAAGCGCGCCGGAAAGCGGGGTCAGTTCAGACGGCTTCAGCACGACGGCATTCCCCGCCGCGAGAGCGTAAGCCGTCTGCGTGAACGGGATCGCGAACGGGAAGTTCCACGGCGCGATCACGCCGACGACGCCGATCGGCTCGTAGAACAGCGACGCGCGCTTGTGCTTCAAGTGCAGTTGCGGGTAGCCGATGCGCTCGGGCGCGAGCAGCTTCGGCGCCTGCTTCGCGAGCCAGACGAGCGCGTCGAGCGCGGGGAACAACTCGGTCGTGAACGCCTCGACGCGCGGCTTCCCCGTCTCCGCGATCACCGTGTCCGCGATCTCGTCCGCGCGCTCGAGAACGGTCTCGGCGACGCGCACGAGGAGCGCTCGCCGGTCGTCCAGTGGCGTCTCGCCCCAGGCCTCCTGGGCGAGCTTCGCCTCGGTCACGACCTCCTGGACCGCGGCTGGATCGGTCGTCGCGACCGTGCCCACGAGCTCGAGCGTCGCCGGGTTGACGACGCGCAGCTCACCGGTAGCAGCGACCGCCATGCCGGAAGGTTACGCCGAGACGCGATCGAGGTCGGCGAGCAGGCACTGGACCCACTTCGCGACGTCGTTCTCCCGTACCTGGGCCTGAATCGCCTCGGCCCGCCGGCGGCGCTCGGCCGGCTCCATGGTGAGCGCCGCGTGGAGGGCCTCGGCCTGGCCCCAGACGTCGAACGGGTTCACCGTCACCGCCCACTCGCCGAGCTCCTCGTGCGCGCCCGCGTTCTCCGAGAGCACGAGGACGCCGTCGCGGGCATTGACGAGCGGGCCCTCCTTGGCGACGAGGTTCATGCCGTCGTAGACGGCGTTGACGAGCAGCACGTCGTACTGCTTGTACGCGGCGACGGACTGCGGGAAGTTGTCCGCGACCTGCACCTCGACCGCGCCCGGGTAGCGGGCGCTCACGGCCGCGGCTTCCGCCTCGATCGCGGCGCGGTACTCGACGTACTCGGGAATCGTCTCGCGTGACGGGTCGAGGCGCGCGAGCAGCTTCACCCGCCCGCGCCACTCCGGATGCTCGTCGAGCAGGATGCCGAACGCGCGGAATCCGCGGGCGATGTTCTTCGACGGATCGGTGCGGTCGACGCGAACGATCAGCTTCTCGGCACGGTCCAGCGTCGCCTCGGCGGCGAGCACCTCCTCGCTCTCGCGCAATGCGTCGAACTCGGCGAGGTCGATCGAGATCGGATGGTGCGTGACGAAGGTGCGGTCGACGCCGCACGCGAGGTCGGTACAGCTGCGCTTGAAGTTGCGCGCCCACCGGGCGGTGTGGAAGGCGACGACGTCGTTCGCGAGCAACCCGTTGTGCAACGCGCGCCGCATCTCCTCCGGCAGCGTCGTCCAGTCGACCGGCCACGGGATGTGCACGAAGTGCGCGAGCTTCGCATCCGGCCGCGCCTCGCGCACCATGCGCGGCGCGAGATAGAGGTGGTAGTCGTGGAAGAACACCGCCGCATCCGGGCTGTTGTCCAATTGGGCGACAACTGCCTCGGCAAACGCGCGGTTGATTGCTACGTAGCCGTCGCACCACGCGTCGTTGAACGCGTGATCGATCGTCGGGTTGAACGCTGGCCCCCACAGCGAGTGCTGGATGAACCACAGCATCGGATTCGCGACGACGTTGTAGTAGAGGTCGTACGCAAGCGGATCGTGCGCGACGAACACGACTTCGCCTCCGCCCTCCGCGGCGACCACACGGTCTTCGTCGGTCGTCGCACTCGCAATCCACGTCACGTCGTGGTCCTCGCGCAGGCCACGCAGCGCGGTGACGAGCCCGCCGCCTCCCCGCCGTTCGATGCGTGTGCCTTCGGCGTCCCGGTCGTACGTGACCGGGCCGCGGTTCGAGACGATGATGAGTGGGCGCTGCTCAGACAACGGTGATCGTGCTGCCGCCTGTGTCGTTGCCGGCGAGGCGGTTGAAGAGAACGAGCCAGTCGCGCAAGAGGCGCGGCGTCAGGAAGTGCCGGCGCACGTGCTCCTTGCCGCGCAGCGCTCGCGCACGCGCCGCTGCCGGGTCGCGCAGCACTTCGATGCACGCCTGCGCGCACTCCTCCGCCGAGTTGACGAGCCAGCCCGTCACCCCGTCGGTGACCTGGGCAACGATGCCTCCGGCGCGGCCTGCGACGATCGGCTTGCTCTTCCAGAGCGCTTCGGTCACCGTCAGGCCGAACCCTTCCTTGATCGACTTCTGGATCAACGCCGCCGAGTGCACCTGAAAGGCATTCACCTCCACTGCCCCAACGCTGTTCATGTTGCTCAAGACGTAGATGTCCGAATCGTCGCCCGCGTACTCGAGCGTCCGGTTGTAGTAGTCCCACCCCTCAGGATCGTCGTGCGCCATCGAACCGACGAGCGCGAGTTGCACCTCGGGGAACCGCTGCTTGACGATGCGATACGCGTCGATCACGCCGATCGGGTCCTTCCAGGGATCGAAGCGCGACACCTGGGTGAGCAGCGGCCGGTCGACGTCGATGCCGAACTGGTCGAGGATGTACGCGGCATCCTGCGGCGAGAGCGCCATGTTCTTCGGCATCAGCGGATCGATCGCCGGCGGCCAGATCACGATCTCCGGCAGATCGTCGGCGCGCGGCGCGTACTCGCGCATATGGAAGATCGCGTCGTCGTACTTACGGAGTGACGGCAGCAGAAACTCCATCACGTCGGGATTCGGGGTCGAGAAGTCGATGTGCCCGCGCCAGATCCATTTCGCCGTCCGCTCCGGGAACGCGTCGATCATCGCGATCGGCTGCGGGTCGTGGATGATCACGTAGTCGTAGTCGTCCGCTGCGAACTCCGCGGCGTTCTCGGCGTTGTAGCGACGGAAGATCTCCTGTTCCTCCGGCGTCAACGAGCGCGGATCTCCCTGCAGCGCGTTGTGGATCGCCTTCGTCACGTTGAAGAACTCCTCGGCGCCGCGGATGATCCTCCACTCGACCTCGAGGCCCGCGTCGGCCATCAGCGGCACGAGCGTGTAGTTGATCTCGGCGACGCCGCCGCCGAACGCGGTCGCGGAGACATGCACGATGCGCTTCCCCTGCAGCGGTTCGGCGAGACGGCGGATCTCGTCCATCAGCCCACGCGAAACGAGGGTTGCGTAGTCGCCGAGCGACTTGTGCCCGACATTGACGAGAGGGAGCACGTCGCGTCTCTAGTTCAAGTGCTTCACGAAACGCAGGAAGGATCCTCCCTGCGGGCGCTCGCGAATCTCGAACTCATCGGCGAGCGCTTCGATAATTGCGATCCCGAGCCCGCCTTCCGACAGTTCCTCGTCGGCGAGCACGCTGCTCGGTCCAGCGGGGGGCTCGAAGCCTTCGCCCTGGTCGACGACCTCGACGACGAGCTTGTCGTCGTGGAGCTCGTAGAGGATCTCGACCGTGCCCTCGCCGCCCGCATAGGCGTGGCGCACGGAGTTCGTGCAGGCCTCGGTCAGCGCGAGCTTCAGGTCGCCGAGCACCTCCTGGCGCAGCGGCTCGGGGCGCAGACGGGCGATCCCGGTCAGGGCGAGGCGGCCCAGCGTGATGTATTCCGGCTTGGCCGGAATGGTCAGGCGGATCGCATGGACGTGCCCGTTCCCGTTCACTGCTCCGCTCATCCGGCTCCCTTTTCCCAGCGGATTAGAAAGGTAAACACGTCAGATTCTGCCGAAAACTGCTTCAGGCCGCTGCGCCTTCTGTACACGGGTGCCCGGCCCCACGCTTTTGCTAACCCGGCGGGGGCCGCTGGTCGAGCGTCACGTTGACCACCCGGCGGTGCCGGCCCCGCACGACAGTGAAGCGTGCGGTCTCGCCTGGGACGAGCCTGGTTGTGACAATCCGCACGACATCCTGGGCGCCCGAGACGGGGATGTCGTCGATCGCAACGATCGCGTCGCCGCCGACCTTCACACCCAGACCCTCGTAGACCGCGTCGCGCGTCCCGGCCTTGATCCCGGCCTTCTCGGCGGCGGAGCCGGCGTTCACGAGGTCGACGAGCGCTCCGCGCGTGGCGGCGTACCCGAACTTCTTCGCGACCGCCGGGGTCAGATCCTCGGTCTTGATCCCGACGTACGCGTAGCGGACGCCGCCCGTCTTCAGGAGCTGGTCCATCGAGCGCCGGGCCGAATCGATCGGGACGGCGAAGCCGACGCCCTCGAAGCCCGAGCCCGTGCCGCTGGAGCGAATCTGCGCGTTGATGCCGATTGCGCGCCCGCGCGCGTCGAAGAGCGGGCCGCCCGAGTTGCCGTGGTTGATCGGGGCGTCCGTCTGGATCGCGTCCACCAGGTCGTAGTTCGAGGTCAAGGAGGGGATCGAGCGCCGGATCGCGGAGACGACGCCCACGGAGAGCGAATCGGCATTGCCAAAGGGGCTGCCGATCGCGGCCACGGGCTCGCCGACGATCACGCGGCTCGAATTGCCGAGCGGGACGGGATCGAGCGCGTGCTGTTTGGGATCAATCCGGAGCAGGCCCACGTCGTCGAAGAGGTCGACGCCGACAACGGTCGCCGTGACCCGGTCGCCGTCAGAGAACTCGACGTACACGGTGCCGGCGGGCGTGGTGCTGCCGCCCGTCTGGCCCGCCGTGGTGACCACATGGGCGTTCGTCAGGATCAGACCGTCGGCCGAGACGACGAAGCCCGAGCCCTGGCCTGCGGAGGCCGCCGGAGCATCGAAGTAGGAAATGATCGTGACCACGCCCGCGGCGCGGGTCCGGAAGATCTGGGCCGGCTGGAAGCCGTTGCCGAGCAAGGGCTTGGCCGCCACGACCGGAGCGCCGGCGTCACCGGCCGAAGGCGCCGGGGCGCGGACGACGACCGTCTTCGTGGGGCTGGAGTGCAGCCACCCTGCCGACAAGGCAACGACGAGCACCAGTGCGCCGCCGACGACGGCGGCGATCAGAGCGAGGGCAGCAGCCGAGCTCGTGCGCACCGGCGCGCACTGTAGCCGGGACGGCGGCCCGTTTTGCACATTCGGCTCACACACAGGGCCTGAGCGTTTCCACGGGGAAAGGCGTGTCCATTTGAGACATGTCCCGGGGACTGTCCCTGAGACATGTCCCTTTCAGACGAGGCCGGGCTGGAAGTCCCGTTCCGGGACTTCGGCGCTCAGGACGAGCGTGAAGAGCGTCCAGCCGTTCTGCGAATCGAGCTCGATCCGGCCGCCCATCACCTCCGCCAGCTCCCGCGCGATCGCGAGGCCGAGGCCGCTGCCGGAGGCCCGGGTGCCGTCGAGGCGGTAGAAGCGCTCGAAGATCTGGTGCTGCGCGCCGCGCGGGATCTCGGGGCCGTCGTTTGCCACCGTCAGGGTCGCGCGGCCCCCGTCGACGGCGGTCAAGACTCGCACCGTCGTCCCGGACGGCGTGTGCACAAGTGCGTTCTCGAGCAGGATCCGCCCGATCTGGAGCACCCGCTCGGCGTCACCCTCCGCAACGACAGGCTCCGTCGCCACCTCGATCGTGTGCTCGCCGGCGCGCCCCCGGAACTCGGCGGCCACCTCCTCCGCGAGCTCGGACAGCTCGATGAGCTCGCTCGCGACGGTCAGGCGCCCGGCGTCGAGGCGCGACAGATCCAGCAGGTCGGTCGCGAGCTTCGTCAGCCGGGCCACCTGCTCGCGCATCTGGCCCAGGAACTCCTCGCGCGTCGGCTCGTCCAGGTCGGGGTCCATCAGCTCGAGGAAGGCGCCCAATGAGAACAGGGGGGTCCGCAGCTCGTGGGAGGCGTTCGCGATGAACTCGCCCCGGGCGCGATCGAGATTCGCGAGCCGGAGCCGCATCCGCTCGAACGTCCGCGCGAGCTGGCCGAGCTCGTCGGAGCCGTGGTCGACGACGGGCGTGGTGAAGTTGCCGGCGGCAATGCGTTCGGCCGCCTCCTCGAGCCGGCGGATCCGCCGGGCGAAGATGCTTGCGCCGGCATAGCCGAGCAGCGCGGCAAACGCGGTCGCGATCGCGCCGGCCACAATCACACGCTTGCGCACGACCGAGACCACCTGGAGCTGGTCGTGGAGCGGGGACGAGAGCATCACGACGGAGGCCCCGATCGGATAGGCCACCTCGGCGTACTCCTGGCCTTTGCGCGTCACAGCGCCGCGGGCCAGGGTCTGGAGCTGAATCGCATCGATGGCCACCGGATCGTTGACGACGTCAGTGGAGTCGCCTTCGAGATCCGAGTCCGCGTAGGGGACGAGCAGCGCCGGCGTCTCGTTCTGGAGGTTGAACACGATCACCCGCGCGTTGATCTTGGGAGCCAGCGTCGAGGCGAACTGCTGCTTCATCCAAGGTTCCGCCGGATACGTCGGCACGGCACGGTTCAGCAGGACCTGCTGCAGCGTGCCCAGCTCATTGTTCTCGAGCGAGGTCTTGTAGGACGGGACGACGATCAGGTAGACGATCGACAGCACGCCCGCGACTACGAGCAGGAGCGCGAACGCGAGCCGCCCGCCGACGCTCCTGAGCGGCCTCACCGCTCGCGGAAGCGGTAGCCGACACCGCGCACGGTGAGGATGAATTCGGGCGTCCGCGGCTCGGCCTCCAGCTTCTCGCGGAGATGCCGCACGTGGACGTCGATCGTGCGCGGATCGCGGTAATCGGCGCTCTTCCAGAGCGCTTCGAGCAGCATGCGGCGACTGAAGACGCGGCCCGGCTGCGCGGCCAGCGTCCGCAGGAGCTCGAACTCGACATACGTCAACTGCACGGGTGCGCCACGCATCTCCACGGTCCGGCGCGGGATGTCGACCACGAGGCCGTCATGCTCGAGCCGCTCCGCCTGCTCCTCGCCGGGGGTGTGCGGCGCCTTGGCGCGGCGCAGCAGCGCGCGCACGCGCGAGCGGAACTCGCGGATCGAGAACGGCTTCGTGATGTAGTCGTCGGCGCCCAGCTCGAGGCCGATTACCTTGTCCAGCTCGTCGTCGCGGGCGGTGAGCATGATGATCGGCACGGTGCTCGTCGCCCGCAGGCGCTTGCAGACCTCGAGCCCGTCGAGCCGCGGCAGCATGATGTCGAGCACGACGAGATCGATCGTGTGCGCCGCAAACTGGCGCAGCGCCTCCTCGCCGTCGGCGGCCTGGACGACGATAAACCCGTCACGCTCGAGTGGGAACGCGAGCACCTTGCGCACGGAGTCCTCGTCGTCGACGAGCAGAATCGTGGGGGCGGGTTCGGTCATGGGCTTGCCTCACGCAATGCCTTTGAAAAGCGCTCCGCGGCAGGTGCTGCCAGGATAGCCCTGCAATGGCGGCGCACCGAACCCCCGCACGCCGTCGTCGCGCGCGCCGCGGCTCACTCGAACGGCCCGTGAACACGCGGCTCTACCGGAGCGCGTTCCTCTTCCTCTCCCTGCCACTCCTGATCCTGGCGTTCAGCATCGTGCGACCGGGCGCGCTGCCGGCGCCGCTGCTGCCGCCGAACTTCGACGGCGCGACCACGAAGCAGCTCGCGATCAACTTCGCGAGCGCGGCTCCCGACCGCTCACCGAACGGCCTCGGGGCCTTGCGCGCCGGGCAGTGGTTCCGCGACCAGATGGCGCCGTACGCACTGCCGGTCTCGACCGACACGTGGCAGGCGAAGATCCCGTCGCTCGGCACGGTCAAGCTGCGAAACCTCTGGGCGGTCGCGGCGGGACAGTCGAGCGACGCGATCGTCGTGATGGCGCACCGCGACGACACCGGCGCCGGACCGGGGGCGAACGACAACGCGACGGGCACGGCGGCGCTCGTCGAGCTCGCGCGGAACTACGCACAGTCGTCCGGTCGTCTCGTGCGCTCGGCGCACACGATCGTCTTCCTGTCGACCGACGGCGGTGCGTTCGGCGGGCTGGGCGCGGTGCGCTTCGTCACGCACGCGCCGTTCCATGTCGTCGCGACGATCAACCTCGACGCGATCGGAGGCACCGGGCCACCACGCGTTGTCATAACAGGCGACACACCCCGCTCTCCTGCGGCGACGTTCGTGGAGACCGCCGCGAAGCGCGTGCTCGAGCAGACCGGCGTGCCTGCGCGGCGCGCCACGATCGTCGATCAGCTGGTCGACCTCGGCTTCCCGTTCACGCTGTACGAGCAGGGCCCGTTCGTAGCGCACGGCATCCCGGCGGTCACGCTCACGACGGCCGGTGAGCGGCCGCTCGCCGCGTTCACCGACCGGCCCGAGCGGCTGAGCGATACCAGGCTGACTGCGATGGGACGTGCAGCGCAGCAGTTGATCGGTTCGCTCGACCAGGGCCTCGAGCTCGCGCAAGGCACGACGAGTTTCGTGTGGGCCGGCGACCGAATCGTGCGCGGCTGGGCGATCGAGCTCGTGCTCTTCACACTCCTCGTTCCGTTCCTCGTCGGTGTCGTCGACCTGTTCGCGCACTGCAGGCGTCGGGGCATCTCGCTGCTGCCGGCCGCGCGCAGCCTGCGCACCCGCCTCGGCTTCTGGCTGTTCGTCGGGTTCGCGTTCTATGCGTTCAAGCTCTTCGGCGCGTGGCCGACGGGTGCGGCGCGGCCGCCGAACCCGACGACGACCGCCGCGGGCGACTGGCCCGTCCTCGCACTGATCGCGCTCGTGATCGTTGCGGTCGTCGGTTGGGTCGTCGCGCGTCACCGCCTCGTACCGCGTCGTCCTGTCGGCGCCGATGAGCGGCTCGCGGGTGAGACCGCCGCGCTGCTGGCGCTCGCCGTCGTTGCGTTGCTCGTTCTGGCAACTAACCCGTTCGCCCTGCTCTTCATCCTCCCGGCGCTGCACGCGTGGCTCTGGCTCCCACAGGTGCGAAGCGGAAAGCCGGCTGCGCGCGCGTTCGTGCTGCTGCTCGGACTGACCGGGCCTGCGCTGATCCTGCTCTCGCTCGGTGGGCGCTACGGGCTCGGCCTCGACGCGCCCTGGTACCTCCTCGAGCTCGTCGCCCTCGGCTATGTCCAGGTACCCACGGTCGCGATCACGCTGGGCGCCGCCGCTTGTGCCGCACAGCTCGCCGTGGTCGCCACCGGGCGGTACGCCCCGTACCCGGAGCCGGGAGAGCGGCCCGTCCGCGGGCCGCTGCGGGAGCTCATCCGCAGGCTGATCCTCGCGAATCGCGCCCGTCGGCGCGTAACCGAAGATAGGCGGCGCGCGTTCGGAGGCTAGGTGCGCAAAACGTCCAGGATCTTCGGTTCGCTTCTGATCGTCGCGGGAGTGCTCACGCTGGCGTGGGTCGTGCTCGTCTGGCGCTGGGAAGACCCGTTCACCGCGGTCTACACGCACTTCCAGCAGGCGCGGCTCGCGAGCACGTACGACAAGCGCGCCGCTGCGTTCCATCCGCAACTGGCGCGCGGCGACCTCGCGAGTGTGGAGCGTCAGGTCGCAAGCGAAGCGCACGCGTATCGCAACACTCTGCGCCCTGGTGAACCGGTCGGCCGGCTGCGCATCGGCCGCATCGGCTTGAACATGGTCGTGGTGCAAGGCACCGACCACAAGTCGTTGACGAAGGGGCCCGGCCACTACGAGGGCAGCGGTCTCCCCGGCGAGGGGCACCTGATCTACGTCGCCGGCCACCGCACGACGTACCTCGCGCCGTTCGCCGCGATCAACAACATTCGCATCGGCGACTACATCCGCTTCGAGCTGCCGTACGGGACGTTCACCTACCGCGTGACGCGCCACTACATCGTGGCCGATAACGCCGTCGCCGTGCTCGAGGATCACGGCGCCGAGATCCTGCGCCTGCAGGCGTGCCATCCGCGCTTCTTCGCGACACGTCGTTATCTCGTCGACGCGAAGCTCGTCGGCGTCTCGCCGCGCGGCGGAACCGCCTACGCTCCGCTCAGATCCGCAAGTAGCTGACCTGCGCGCCCTCGGACACGTCACCCGTTCCGCGTGGAACGAGGACCAGCGCGGACGCCGCGGCACTCCGTACGATCATGTGCGACTCCTGCCCGGTGAGCGGATCGAGCACGACGGCGCCGTCTTCGATCCGCGTGCGGGCACGGACGAGCTCGTCGCGGTGCTCATTGCGGCGCACCGTCGTCCCGAGGCGACCGGGGAGATACGCGGGGCCTGGCTCGCGCGCGCCCTGCAGTGCAAGCAGCGCGGGGCGGACGAAGAGCTCGAAGCCGACGAGCGAGGAGACGGGGTTGCCCGGCAGTCCGAACACGAGCGTCTCGCCGCGCACGGCGAACGCGATCGGCTTCCCCGGCTTGACCGCGACGCGCCAGAAGATCTCCTCCGCGCCCAACTCGGCCAGCGCGGCACGCACGAGGTCGTGCGGCCCGACCGAGACGCCGCCGGAGGTGACGAGCACGTCGGACTCGACCCCGCGCTCGAGCGCAGCGCGGGTCGCGCCTTCGTCGTCGCTGACCGAGTCGTGGACGGTGACGTCCGCGCCTGCCGACTCGAGCTGCGCAGCGAGCAGCACCGTGTTCGACTCGTAGATCTCACCGGGCGCAAGTCGTTCGCCCGGCGCACGCAGCTCACTGCCGGTCGCGAACACGGTGACGCGCGGGCGGCGTGCGCAGCGCACCGTCGCGACTCCTGCAGCGGCAAGCGCACCGAGCTGCGCAGGGCGGAGGACGTCGCCGCGTTCGACGACAACATCACCTACGCGTGCGTCGCCTCCGCGCGGACGCACGTTGTCCCCTGGGCCGACGCCTTCGACCTCGACGTTGCCCGACGCTCGCTCGACCGGAACGACCGCGTCGGCGCCGGCCGGCACAACCGCTCCGGTGGAGATCACGATCGCTTCGCCGGCACCGAGGGTGCGCGCTTCGGGCTTCCCCGCCGCGGAGTGCCCGACGACGGTGAGGGCGCCCGGCGTGTCCGCCGCGCGCACCGCGTAACCGTCCATGGCCGAGCTGTCGAAGGGCGGAAGGTCGGTGACGGCGGCGGCGGCCTCCGCGACAACGCGGCCCGCGGCGCGCGCGACGGGCACGTCTTCGGCCTCCAGCGGCCGTGCGCGCGCGAGCACCAGCGCAAGGGCTTCGTCGATGGCCGGCAGGGAGCTCACGCTGGAGCACGATAATCACCCAGTGGCCGAGGAGCTGATCGCTGGGCGCTACCGCTTGCTCGAGCCGCTGGGTCGCGGCGCGATGAGCTCGGTCTGGCTCGCGCAGGACGAGGAGCTGGAGCGGCGGGTCGCGGTGAAGATGCTCGCCCCGAGCGCCGACCGGGCGCGCTTCGAGCGCGAAGCGCGTGCAGCCGCCGCGCTCTCGCACCCCAACATCTGCGCGCTCTACGACTACGGCGAGGCCGACGGCCGGCCGTACATGGTCCTCGAGTACCTGCCGCACGGATCGCTCGAGGAGCGCCTGAAGGACGGCCCGCTTCCCGACGCTGAAGCGTTGCGCCTTGCGACGGAGATGGCTGCGGGCCTGGCCCACGCCCACGAGCGTGACCTCGTGCACCGCGACCTGAAGCCGGCAAACGTCCTCTTCGACGTCGAGGACCGCGCCAAGATCGCCGACTTCGGGATCGCGCGCATGGGCGGCTCGGGCACGCTCACCGAGGCGGGCACGGTGCTCGGAACGGCGTCGTACATCTCGCCCGAGCAAGCGTCCGGCCAGCCGGCCGGGCCGGCGAGTGACGTCTATTCGTTCGGCGTGATCCTGTTCCGGATGCTGACGGGGCGGCTCCCGTTCGTCTCGGCGAACGCGATGGAGCTCGTGCGGATGCACCGTGACGACACACCGCCTTCGGTTGCCGAGTTCCGAGGCGACGCACCGGCGCGCCTCGAGAGCCTGGCGGCGGCCGCGCTCGCGAAGGACCCGGCCGACAGACCGGCCGACGGCGCTGCCCTCATGCGTGAGCTGCGTCGCGGCGGGGGTGGGGGCGATGACGCGACGGTGATGCTCGCGCCCGGCGCCTTCCCCGCGTCCTCTGGAGCGACCCGGGTGCTGCGCCCCGTGCCGCCGACCCGGCAGCGGCGCAAGCGTGAGTTCTGGCTGGTGCCGCTCGTACTCGTGCTCCTCGGTGGCGGCGTCGCACTCGCCCTCGTGACGACGAGCGGAGGCGGAGGGACGCCAACCACCAACCCGCTGCCGAGCCTCGGCTTGCCGAGTGTCCCCACTGCCGGCTCGACGAAGCCCGCCGCCACGGCGCCCTCGACGACGGCGCCCACGACAACCGCTCCGCCGACGACCGCACGGACGACGACGCACCGCGTGACGACGGTTCCGGTGACGCCGACAGCGCCGCCGACGGTGCTGCCCACGACGACGGTCGCGCCGCCGCCTACGACCACGGTTGCGGCGCCTCCGACCACCACCGCGCCGCCGCCGACGGCGACCGACACGACGCCGACCACAACGGCGGCGACCACGACCGGCCCGTGAGGGCCCTTTCGATCGGTGTCTCGTGAGGGCGCTCTACTTTGGAACCTACGACCGCGCGCATCCGCGGAACGTCAATGCGATCGCAGCGATGAGCGCGGCGGGTGTGGAGGTCAGCGAGCGGCAGGTCCCGCTCCGCCGCGGCGGGTTGCTCGGTGCGCTCACGATCTTCGGCGCGGAAGCCAGGCTCAGCCGGCCGCGGCGGCGTACGTTCGACGTCGTGATCGTCGGGTACCCCGGCCACTTCGACGTGCCGCGGGCGCGTCGCGTCGCGCGCAAGCGTCCGCTCGTCTTCGACGCGGTGCTCTCACTCGAGGACGAGCTCGTGCAGGTGCGGCGTCGCTTTCGTCCCCGCTCCACCGCGGCGACCGTCCTTCGTGCTGTCGACAACCGCGCGTTGCGTCTGCCCGACCTCGTGGTCTGCGGCACGCACGCCGAAGCTGCGTACCTCGAGCAGCTCGGCGCGCGGCGCACCTCCACGATCTACCTCGGTGCAGACGAGGACGTCTTCTGCGAGACGTGGTCGCCTGCGTATCCGTTCTCGGCGTTGTACGTCGCCGATGCCTCGCGCGACGTCGTCGAGGCCGCGGCGCTGCTCGTGCCGGACGCGCCGGTGCGCATCGTCGCGCCCGGGGAGATTCCGGATGCCGACCGTGGCATAGCGTTCGCGCACGCGGGCATCGTGCTCGGCAGCTTCCGCGAGTCGCGCGCGATCCCCCCGGCGGTCTTCGAAGCACTCGCCACCGGCGCGCCTGTGATCACCGCGGACACGCCCGCAGCACGCGAACTGCTCAACGGCGGTGAGTCCGCGCTGCTCGTCGCACCAGGTGACGCCGTCGCACTCGCCGGCGCCTTGCGGCGGCTGACGGAGGACGAAGCGCTGCGAACGGCGATCGCAGCGCAGGGACGGCGCGTGTACGCCGAGCGCGCGAGCCGCCGCGTGCTCGGAGCACGCTGGCGCAAGGCGCTCGAGCGCTAGCTACGGCTGCTGGCCCGGACCGCCGGGCGGGGGCTCGGTCGTGGTCGTCGCCGGTGGCGGCGCCGAGGTGGTGGTCGGTGGCGGTGGCGGTGCAGCAGTCGTCGTTGCGGCGGGTGTGGGCTTCGGCTTCGGCTTCGGGGTCGCGGACTTCGTCGAGACGGGGGGCGCCGGGCCCCGCCGGGTCGTCACCGCAGTCGTCGTCGCGGCCGTCGTGGTCGTCGTACTCGGCGTGTACACGTAGCCGAGGCTGCCGTAGTTGCCGCGCGTGATCGAGTGATAGAGCGGGTACTTGTCGGGCAACTCGAAGCCGAGCACCTTGTGGTGCCAGAGCGCGGCCGCCATGTACTCGTGCCAGATCGGCACGGGGAACGTCGCGCCGGCGACCGTCTGGCCGTGCACGCTCAGCATCGGGATCTCGCCCTCCGGGTAGCCCATCCAGACAACGGTGCTGAGCTGCCGCGTGTAGCCGTCGAACCATGCGTCGGCGTGATTCTCGGTCGTTCCGGTCTTGCCGGCATTGACGTGGATGCCGTCACCCGAGCCGGCGCCCGTCCCGTAGAGCGCGTTCTGGCGCAGGATGTCGGTCACCTTCCAGGCAACGGCCTGGGAGAGCGCGCGCTTCGTCTGCGGCTTGCCCCAACCGGAGTCCTTGTCCTCGTGACCGCCGGGGAGGATCACCTTCGTGATCGCCATCGGCTTCGCGTAGGTGCCCATCGCGGCGAATGTCGCGTACGCCGCCGCCATATCGAGCGGTGAGACGGCAAGCGAACCGAGGCCGATCGATGCGACGGGCTTGTCGGGGGAGAGGTGCACGCCGAGTCGATGCGCCATCTGCCAGACGTAACGCGGGCCGACGTCGAGGGTCAGCTGCGCGTACACCGCATTGTCGGAGGCAAGCGTTCCGCTCGTGATCGACATCGAGCCACGATACGAGTTGTCGTAGGTGTGCACCTGCCACGGTGTCTGACACCACGGCCCGACCGAGCAGGTGAACGGCGCAGAGGTGTAGTACGTCGAGTCCGGATCGAAGCCCTGCTCGATCGCCGACGCGAGCACGAACGACTTGAAGGTCGAGCCCGCCTGGCGTGCCGACTGTGCGACGAGGTTGAACTGGTTGCCGCTCTTGCGCACGACGGCTGTCATGGCGCGGATCGCACCGGTGCCCGGCTCGAGAGAGACGATCGCGGACGCCGGGTCGTCCTTGTACGGAAGGACGTCGCGGATCGCCTTGTTCGCGAGCCGTTGCAGCCGCGGGTCGATCGTCGTGTAGACCTTCAAACCGCCCTGGCGCACCGTGTTCGTGCCGTAGGCGTGGTCGAGCTCGTCGATCACGTACGAGAAGAAGTACGGCTGCTTGATGCTCGTGTAGATGCGGCCTGCTCGCAGGTCGAGCGTGTTGGAGCGAATTGCGCTGTCGTACTGCGCGAGCGTGATCGACTGGTTCTTGAGCATGGCGCGCAGCACCTCGTCGCGGCGGTCGAGCGCGGCCTGCGGGCTGTGGTACGGGTCGTAGTCGGACGGCGCCTGCGGGAGCCCCGCGAGCAGCGCTGCCTGCAGCAGCGTCAACTGGCTCGCATGCTTCGAGAAGTACGTCTGCGCCGCGGCCTCGACACCGTACGCATGGTTGCCGTAGTAGACGGTGTTCAGATACTCGTCGAGCACCTTCTGCTTCGGCCACTTCTGCGCAAGTTTGATCGCGAGGCAGGCCTCCTTGATCTTGCGTGTGAACGTCTTCTCCTGGCCCGTGTAGAGGTTGCGCACGAGCTGCTGGGTGATCGTCGAGCCGCCTTCCAGCACCTTGCCCGCGCTGACGTCCTTCCACGCGGCGCGCGCGATCCCGACGTAGTCGACGCCACCGTGCTGCCAGAAGCGCCGGTCCTCGATCGCGACGGTCGCACGCGGCAGCCACTTCGACATCTGGGCGTTGGTCACGGGCTCGCGGTTCCGCTCGGCGGGGATCGATCCGAGCAGCGAGCCGTCGTACGCGTAGACGAACGAGTTTGCCCCGATCTCGACCGGTCGCAGCGTGTTCAGGTTGCAGCTCGCGGAGAGTGCGGTACCGGCGCCGGCGCCGACCGTGACGATGACGATCCCGGCAACGATCGCGAACGTCGCGGCTGCTGCGCCCGCGCGGCGGCGGCGCTGGATCCGCGCCGACCGCTTCCGCTTCCGGCCGCGGTGGGCGAGGATGAAGTCCAGGTCGTCGCCGCGCCGGCGCGGCGTCATGGCTCGGTCACTCCTGCGTCCCTCAGGCGCTCTGCGACGCTCAGGCGCAGCTCGCTCTCGGCACGCTCAGTGTCGCGCTCACGCGGGACTCGCTTCCGAACCACAATTGTTGCTTTGTCCCCAAGGTCGGTCACGTACACCTCTTCGTCGTCCTGCTGCAAAGAGTTCACCACAGCGCGCAGGTCGGCGGAAGCCGGCACCTGGACCTGCACCTCCGCCAGCGTCTCTGCGCTGCGGATTGTCGAATTGCGGATGCTCTCGGAGGCGAGCCTCTCGTTTGGGACGACCAGCCGGTCGTTGTCCCGCGTGCGGATCCACGTGTAGGTGAGGCCGATCTCCTCGACGATCCCCTCGGTGCCCTCAACGGTGACTCGGTCGCCGAGCCGGAGCGGCTGGGTGATCGCGATCAGGATGCCCGCGACGACGTTGCCGATCGTCCGCTGGGACGCGAACCCGATCACGAGCCCGATCACGGCCGACGACGCCAGGATGCCGCCGGCGAGGGCGCGCACCGGCGGGATGACGAGCAGCGCCGACAGGACGCCGACGAAGACGATCGCAGTGACGAGCGTCTGGCGCAGGACGCGGTAGCGGGTCGCGGAGCCGGGCGCGAGGTCGCGGTGGCCGATGCGCCAGTCGACGAACTTCGCGATCACGACGGTCACCGCGATCACGCTGCCGGCGATCAGGGCTCTCTGCCAGAACTGGGACACAGGTGGTCTATTCGCCCCAGTCGATCGGTTTCCGCCCGGCGTAGCCCTCTTCGAGCCCGTGCCACGACGTGACCGAGTCTTCACCCACGTGCCAGCAGAGCAACACTTCCTCGCCTTGCCGCTCCGACGGAAAGTCGAGCAGGCCGAGGTCGAGGTCCTTCAGGACGACGCCCAGCTCCTCGAGCTTGTCGACACACGCAAGCGCCACGTCGGCGAGGCCCCCGAGCTCCGTCTGGGCCGCGTTCAGGTCGGTCGCCGCGTAGCCGCCGCCGTTCCCGCCGATCGCGGTGACGAGCTCGCCCTGCGACTGCTCGAGCTCCCGCATCCGCGCGCGCACCGCGACGAGGCGCTCCGCAACGGGCCGCACTTCGTCGAGGGCGTTGTTAGCCTCGTCAGGAGTGAACGAACGCTCGGCCATCGAGCCGCATCGTAGGGACGAACGACGGCGGCTTGCACTCTGGCTCGCGCTCGTCACCTTCTTCATTGTCGTCCAGTACGCGGGCCGCTCCGCGGGCGGCGGGGGCACCGATCCCCTCTACAAGTGGTCGTTCGCGGCCGGGTCGCTGATCCAGGAGGCAATCTTCCTGCTGATCGTGCTCGCGATCGCCGGGTTCGGCGTCGAGCGACTCGGCCTGCGCTTGCCCAAGCTGAAGTGGCGGTCGGTCGGTCTCGTGGTCGGCGGTTTCTTCGCGGTCCAGATCTTCGAATTCGTCTACATCGCACTCGTGCACCCGGGCAACGAGCAGGGCCTCACGCCGAATCGGTGGCAACCGAGCCACGCCGCGGAGTACGTCGTGAACGGCGCGATCGTCTGCACGCTCGTGCCGTTCGTCGAGGAGATCACCTTCCGCGGGCTCGGTTTCTACCTGCTCCGTCCGTACGGGAAGTGGGTCGCGATTCTCGGCACTGGCGTGCTGTTCGGGCTCTCACACGGGCTGCTGCTCTCATTGCCGATCATCGTTGTGTTCGGTTGCGTGCTCGCGTGGATCCGCGAACGGACTGACAGTGTCATCCCGGGGATGTTTCTGCACGGCACGTTCAACTTGATCGCGCTCGTAGCCGCCGTCACCGTGCACCGTTAGCCTTTGTCGCGATGACCGATCCCGTCCTCGAGCAGTTGCGTCAGCAGATCACTGAGATCGACCGGTCGATCATCGACGCGTTCAATCGCCGGCTGGAGATCGTCGCGCAGATCAAGCACCACAAGGACGAGCACGGGATCGCGTTTGTCGACCCCGACCGTGAGGCCGCGATGCTCGCGCACCAGTCGAGTGAGAACCGCGGGCCGTTGACGGAAGAGGGCCTACGTGCGTTGTACGCCGAGCTGCTCGCGCTGACCAAGCGCGAGATCAGTCTCTAGCGCTCTTCTTCGTCGTCGGGCTCGATCTCAACGTCCTCGACGTCGCCTTCGACCTCGGCCTCGACGAAGTCCTCTGCCGACACCTTGTCGAGGAACTTCTTGAACTCGTCGACGATCTCTTCCTCGTTCACCTCGTCGCCCTCCATCTCGATCGCCGACTCTTCGATCACTTCGTCGGCGGCGAAGATCGGCGCTTGCGCGCGCACCGCGATCGCGATTGCGTCGGACGAGCGGGAGTCGATCTCCACCTCGGCTCCGTTCTGCGCGATCGTGATCGACGCATGGAAGGTGTTCTCGCGCAGCTCCGTGACGGTCACGCGAACGATGTCGACATCGAGCTCGGCCAGCATGTTCACGAGCAGGTCGTGCGTGAGCGGCCGCGGCGCTGTTGCGCCCTGCAGCTTCATCAGGATCGCGGCTGCCTCGGAGTGGCCGATCCAGATCGGCAGGTAGCGATTTCCCTCGGCCGTCTTCAGGAGCACGATCGGCTGCTTACCGACGAGGTCAAAGGAGACTCCGTAGATCGACATCTCGACCATCGACTCCTAGAGTACCCCCGGCCTTGGAGGCAAACGCGAGGGCGCTATTATGCGCGCCGCGCGGGCGATTAGCTCAGTTGGTTAGAGCGCCGCTCTGATAAGGCGGAGGTCCCTGGTTCGAATCCAGGATCGCCCATAAAGAGGCTACTGCGCGTCGTCGGGCCGGCGGACTTCCGTCGCCCCGACCGCGAGCCGATCCTGGGCCCTCGTGGCGCGCATCCGTTCGACCACCTCATGCGCATCCGCGGCGCACGAGGCGATCCGGTCGTCCGCAGCCCGCATTTCGCCCCGCAGCCGTTCGGCCTCGGTCTCGTCGCCCGCGTACACGGCGCCGCCGAGCGCGTACTGGAGCTGCGACCGCTCCTTCGCGCGCCGGTTCGCCTCGAGCCGCAGGCGCGCAAGCTCCCGGCCCGCGCTCGTCCACGCGCGCACCGAGGAACCGGTGAAGCCCGCCAGCGCACGAGTGTGATCAACCGCCGCCGCCGCAACCCGGTCGAAGGCCGAGCCGCGGCGGCGGCGCGCCTGCTCGGCGAAGATCGCCGCGAGCAGCGCGGCGGCGGCGAGCAGCAGCACGCCGGTCAGAACCACGCCGGAGACGAGCAGCACGATGCTGGCGCCGAACGCGAACGCGGCGATCACCGCGGCGAGGCCGTGCGGCGTAACGCCGAAGTAGCGCGGCCGTGTGTCGTCCCAGGTCGCCGGGGTCTCCGTGGCCGCAGGCACCTCGAACGGCGGACGTTCAACGACGGCGGTCTCGTCCTCGTGCGGCTCCATGCGCGTCACGCTAGTGGAGTGCGCGCGTGCGGTGTACGTAGTCCTCGACGGCATGGAGGAAGCTCTCGTCGCAGGCGAGCTCGGCGAGCGTCTCCTTCGTGTGGTCGTCGAGATCACAATCGTCCTTGAGCTCGCGCAGGAACGGCTGCAACCGACCGTTCTGGCTCAAATAGGCCATCCGGAGGAAGAGTTTGCGGGTGTCCTCGTCCTGCGAGATCGCCTCGAGGGATTCGATGTCCTGAAGCCAGAGCCCGTCCACGAGGATTCAACGAGCGGGGGCACAGCCTGGGTACGGGGGAACCCGCGCCCGTTACGGGGTGGTGCCGAGCCGTTCGAGGGCCTCGGCCAGCTCCTCGAGCTGAACGTCGCCGTCGACCGGAATCGTCAGGCCGGCAGCGCCGACCTTCGCCTCGAACCCTATGAGGAGCCGGACTGCGTCCTTGATCCGGGCCGCGCGGGCCGGATCGACCGCGGTGACGCGGCGCTCCTTCGTCTTCGCTCCGGCCCAGCGGGCCGCTCTCTCCGCGGCGCGGACCGAGAGGCCTTCGCGCACGATCCGCTTCGCAAGCCGCCGGCGCTCGTCCTGGTCCGGCACCGAGAGCACGGCGCGGGCATGTCCCTCCGTCAGCTCGTGCCGGCCGATCATCGCCAGCACGTCCTCCGGCAGCTCGAGCAGGCGGATGCGGTTCGAGACGGTGGGCTTCGACCTGCCGACGCGCTCGGCGACCTCGCCGAGCGAGAGCCCGAACTCGTCGATCAGCACCGCGTACGCGCGCGCCTCTTCGATCGGAGAGAGATCTTCGCGCGCAACGTTCTCGACGAGGCCGAGCAGCAGCGAGTCGCGATCGTCGGCCTCGCGCACGACTGCCGGAACGGTCGCAAGCCCGGCCTCGCGCGCGGCGCGCCAGCGGCGCTCACCGGCGATCAGCTCGTAGCCGCCTTCGAGCCGGGGGCGGACGACGACCGGCTGGATCAGGCCTTGCGCCTTGATCGACTCCGCGAGGCCGCTGACGGCTTCGCCGTCGAACCGCTTGCGCGGCTGCTTCGCGTTGGCGTGGATCTCGTCGACCGCGAGGTGGGCAAGCTCGGGCGTCGCCCCGCCGATCAGAACCTCGAACCCACGGCCCAACCCTCGGCGGGCGGACTGACCGGTCACGGGCGTCCCTCACTGGCGAGCGAAAAGCAAGCGAGGCAAGGACGCAGGGCGCGTTCGTAGCGGTGTTCTACGGGCGCAACCGAGGACGCCGCATCGCGCAGCTTTGCAGCCGGCAGGGAGCGGCGAACGGGGCCGGTTAGTCCGCCATTAAGGGCGCTCGACAAGCTCCATCGCCACCTTCCAGTAGGCCTCGGCGCCGCGTGAGCGCCGGTCGTAGTGCGTGAGTGGGAGACCATGGCTGGGCGCTTCGGCGACGCGCACGGAGCGCGGTACGACTGCATCGAAGACGAGCGATCCGAAGTGCTTGCGCACCTCGGCCTCGACGTCGGCGGACAGGCGGGTGCGGCTGTCGACCATCGTCAGGAGGACACCAGCGATCGAGAGCTTCGGATTCAGCCGGGTCTTGATCAGGTTGATCGACTGCACGAGCTGTGCGAGACCTTCGAGCGCGTAGTACTCGGTCTGCACCGGGACGACCACGCGGTCCGCGGCGGCGAGCGCGTTCACCGTCAGCGGACCGAGCGAGGGCGGGCAGTCCAGCAGCACGAAGTCGAAGCCCTCCGCCTGCTGCAGCGCGTCGGCCAGGTAGCGATCGCCGTCCTCGCGCTGCGAGAGCTCGACGGCAGCGCCGGCCAGCTCGGGCCGTGAGGGGACGAGGAAGAGGTTCTCCCACTTCGTAGCCTTCGCCAGCGACGCGAGCGGAGCACCGTCGAGCAGGTCGTAGGTCGAGGTGCCGTTCGCGCGCATTCCCAGCCCGGAGGTCGCGTTGGCCTGCGGGTCGAGGTCGACGACGAGCGCACGCTCACCCGCCTCGGCGAGACAAGCGGCGAGGTTGATCGCGGTGGTCGTCTTGCCAACGCCGCCCTTCTGGTTCGCGAATGCGTAGACCTTGGCCGGCACACGGCCAATCTAGCCGTGAGACCGGATGGGAACGCACGTTTCATGCGGTTTCGTCCGCTCGCTGCGGCCAGCGCACTCGACTCGCCGGCCTCAAGGCCCCGGACGCCTGAACCACAGCCACGACTTCCGTGTCCTGCTAGGCCAACGGCCGCTTCTTCGCTACACCCGTGCGCCGCGGAAAGCCCTCTGGTGTCGGGCCGAGCTTGCGGATGACCAGGAAGCCGTCGGGGGACGGTTCGAGCTCACCGGCGATTCGCTCGGCCACCCTCCCCACGTGGTCAGCGTCGGCCGATGGGCCGACCCACAGCACCACAGCGCCGCCTTCGCGCACCAGCGGCAGGCACCACTCGGCCGCGGTCGGTGGGTGCGCGAGCGCCTTCGCCACTGCGACACCCGCCCAGTCGAGCTCCTGCTCCTCCGCACGCCCCCAGACGACACGCGCGTTCGACGGCGCCCACTGCGCGAGGAACTCGCACTTCCGCCGCTCCGCTTCGACCAGCACAACCTCGCGGTCCGGAAGTGCATGCGCGAGCGGAATCCCGGGTGCGCCCCCACCCGAGCCAACATCGACGATCAGGCCCTCGAACCGCGAGACGAGCTCGAGGCCGCGCAGCGAATCGTCGAGCAGCACGCGGCGCGCCTCGTCGAGGTCGCGGATCGCCGTCAATCCCGGCGTCGCGACTACGGCGGCGAGCCACTCCTCAGACAGGCGCGACGACGACGTAGCGATTGGGCTCCGTCCCCTCGCTCGAGGTCTCCACGCCGTGGACCTCCTTGAGCCGTTCGTGCACGACCTTCCGCTCGACCGCAGTCATCGGCTCGAGCAGCACGCGCTCGCCGGCGGCCGCCTGCTCCGCAGCGCGGAGCGCGATCCCCTCGAGCGTCACCCGGCGGCGCTCGCGGTAGCCCGCCGCGTCGATTGTCACGGGCTTGCCGGCGCCGGAGCGAAACGACGCTGCGTTCGCGACGTACTGCAGCGCATCGATCGTCTGCCCGTGCTTGCCGATCAGCAGTCCGAGGTCGTCACCGGTACACGTGACGAGCACCTGGTCGTCCGTTTCGCGCACGTCGACACGCGCGGTGATTCCCATCGCGCCGACGACCGTCTCGACAAGCTCACGCATGCGTGTCTCGAGATCGCTCTCGTCGTCGCGCGCAGTCGAAGGTGCTTCCGCGATGTCGCCGACAGCCACGGTCGCGATCACGCGCGCCGGCGTGTAACCGACGCCGAGCAGGCCGCGCTCCCCCTCCGAGACGACCTGGAAGCGAACGCTCGCCTTGTCGACCCCGGGCGCCGCGCGTTCGAGGTCGCGGAGCGCTTTCCACTTCGCCTCACCGACAGTCTCTCCCGTTGCTTCTACGGAAACCGCGTCGACCGAGGCTTCGTCGCTCAACGGCGTGCGCCGCCTTGCTTCTTCTTCTTCTTGACGCGTCGCGTCTGCGGCGGTGTCTGCGTTTGCTTCGGTGTCTCAGCGACCGTGCCGGCTTCGTCCTTCGGCGGCGTGCGCGAGGACCGCTTCGGGCCCGTCGGCGCAGCCGCAGCCGCAGGGTTCGGCTTCGGCACGAGCCTCCGCGTGATCAGACCCTGGCCGACCGTCCAGAGGTTGGTCGTCATCCAGTAGAGGATGAGGCCCATCGGGAACTGCGCGACAAACGTGATGAACACGATCGGCAGGAACATCATGATCCGCCGCTGCGTTTTGTCCATCGTCGCGCCCATGAAGTACGTCGACGCAATCTGCGAGCCGCCATAGATCGCGAGCAGCAAGAACCCCGACCAGTGCGACGTCGCCTTCGCGGAGATGTTCGGGACGATGTGCAGCCACGAGCCCGTGATGTGGTGCGTGCCGTTCTTGAGGGTGAAGTAGAGGGCGATGAAGACGGGGAACTGCGCGAGCAGCGGCAGGCACGACGCCGCGGGGTTGATGTGGTTCTCCTTGTAGAACTTCATCAACTCTTCGTTGAGCTTCGTGCGGTCGCCCTTGTACTTCCGCTGGATCTCCTTCATCTCCGGCGCGTGCGCCTGGAGCGACTGCATCGAATGGATCTGCCGCACCGTCAGCGGCACGAGCACGATGCGAACGAGGATGGTCAGCGCAACGATCGACCACGCCCACGGGAGACCGACGCTCGAGTGGAAGAAGTCGAGGATCGACTTCATGATGTTCTCGAGCGGACTGAGGATCCCGAACACGGTCAGCATTTTTGGAGCTCCGTCGAGCCTACGCTCATGGGTAATCCACTCCCCCATGCGACCACGGGTTGCACCGGAGCAGCCGCCACCCGGCGAGCGGCAGGCCGCGCAGCAGGCCGTGCTTGCGGATCGCGAGTGCCGCGTACTCGGAGCAGCTCGGGTGGTACTTGCACGTGTTCGCCGGCAAGAAGGGGGAGACCAGCCGCTGGTAGAGGCGGATCGGCGCGATCGCAACGCTTCTCAGGGGTGCGGTGCTCACGCGGTCGCCGTCGTCTTCCCGAGCACTTCGTCGACGCGCTCCTCGAGCCACCCGTGGCCGTTTGCCTCAGCCGCCTCGGGAAGCCCCTGGCGGACGACGAGCACGTAGTCGTTCGTCGGCGGTTGGCCCTCGAGCTTCACGCGCACGATCTCGCGGAGCTGCCGCTTGATGCGATTCCGGATCACGGCGTTGCCGACCGCCTTGGGAACGGCGAAGCCGAGTCGCGGGTCACCGACAGCCTCATCACGCTGGAACCAGTAAAGCGTCAGGAAGCGTGTCGACACGGAGCGACCGTGGCGGTAGACGGCGTCGAAGTCGCGGGAGCGGGAAAGACGGTTCCTGCGCTGCACGCTGTTACGGAAGCGCCTTACGCCGAGAGGCGCTTACGGCCTTTAGACCTGCGGCGCTTGAGGATCTGCTGGCCGGCACGCGTCGCCATGCGGGCACGGAACCCGTGCTTGCGCTTCCGCTTGCGTACGTTCGGCTGGTAGGTCCGTTTCATAAGAAGGTGGCGGCGTTGAAGCCAGCCGCGGGCGAGTATAGCCGGACCGATTTGGCAGGCGGTTGTCCACAGGGGGTGTGGAGGACAAAAGCCGTGGAAAGCGGGGTCGCGGGCCTGCCGCGGGCCAGACTTTCCACACCTGTGGAGAGCTGTGGGAAGACCGAAGAAACCCCTGCAAATAACCACAATTGTCCGATGTGGACGAGGCAAGAAATCCTCATTGAAAGGCGCCCCGACACGCTGCTATGCTCGCCAACTCCCAGGGGTCGACTGAAGGAGAGGGCAAGCAGTGGAGCGGCAAACCGAGCTGACGGCGGAAAGCCTCTGGGACGATGTTTCCGCCCGGCTCCGCGAAGCACTGAACGACACTACCTACTCGACCTGGTTCGGTGAGGTGGACGGTGCATCGCTCGATGACGACACCTTCGCGGTCGCCGTCCCCAACGACTTCACGCGGGAATGGATCGAAGGCCACTTCCTCGATCTGATCCGCGCCGCGGCCAAGGACGCGAGCGGCAAAGAGCTCCGCGTTCAGTTGCGCGTCGTCGAGTCGGCCGTCCCGCCGCCACAGCCCTCGAACGCGGTCCCGAGCGCGGTCAGCCCGCTGCCGGCCGAGGTGATCGCACCGCACTCTGAAAAGACGCGGAGCGACGTCGCCGGGATCAACCCCAAGTACACGTTCGACTCGTTCGTGATCGGGTCGTCCAACCGCTTTGCGCACGCAGCAGCCCTGGCAGTCGCCGAGGCGCCGGCGCAGGCATACAACCCGCTCTTCATCTACGGCCACACCGGTTTGGGGAAAACGCATCTCTTGCATGCGGTCGCGAACTTCGTCACCGACCATGGCGGCGGGCTCACCTGCCGCTACGTGACCTCGGAGACGTTCATGAACGACTTCATCAACAGCCTCCGCGACAAGCGCATCGAGGGCTTCAAGCAGCGCTACCGCACCTATGACGTGCTCCTGATCGACGACGTGCAGTTCTTCGAGCACAAGGAGCGCATCCAGGAGGAGTTCTTCCACACGTTCAACTCCCTGTACGAGGCGGGCCGCCAGATCGTCATGTCGAGCGACCGGCCGCCGCGCGACATCTCGACGCTCGAGGAGCGGCTGCGCTCGCGGTTCGAGTGGGGCCTGATCACGGACATCCAGCCGCCTGACCTCGAGACGCGCATCGCGATCCTCCGGAAGAAGGTCAAGAACGACCAGATCGAGATCCGTGACCCGGAGCTGCTCACGTTCATCGCGTCGCGCGTTTCGACCAACATCCGCGAGCTCGAGGGCGCGCTCACACGCGTCGTCGCGTTCTCATCCCTTACCGGCCGGCCCCTCTCGGTCGATCTCGCTCAGGACGTGCTGAAGGACGTCTTCCCGCAGGGCGAGAGCGCCCAGATCTCGATCGAGAAGATCCAGGACCTCGTCTGCGAGCGCTTCGGCGTGACGATGGCGGAGTTGACCGGCGACCGCCGCTCGCAGAACATCGTCTATCCGCGGCAGGTCGCGATGTACCTCTCACGCGAGCTCACGGACTCCTCGCTTCCGAAGATCGGCAAGGAATTCGGTGGTCGCGATCACACCACCGTGATCCACGCGACGTCCAAGATTGCGCGCTTGATTCGTGAGGACAGGTCTGTGTACAACCTCGTCCAAGAACTCACAGCTCGAGTGCGGCAAGCGCGTTGAGCTCGACCCCTGTGCAAGACGCCGAGTTGTCCCCCGTCCGGCCCCACAGCAAAAATGAGTCGGGGACAGGGATCCGGGCACTTCTCCCCGGACCCACAGGGCTTATCACTACAACGAGGTTTATTTAAATGATTGACTCAGAAACACTAGTGGGCACCGGCCTGCGGATAACCGTTTCCAAGGACGAGCTGGCTGCGAAGCTGGGTGTCGTTGCGCGCGCCGTTTCGACGCGCACCACCGTGCTCGTCCTTGGGGGAATCCAACTCCGTGCGGAGGCGGGCCAGCTTCACCTCTCCGCGACCGACATGGAGGTCTCGTTGCGGGCAACCGTCGAGGCGCAGGTCGCCGACGAGGGCACGGTTGTCGTGCCGGGGAAGTTGCTGCTCGACATCGCGCGCTCACTGCCCGACAGCGATGTGACGATCGAGCACAAGCCCGAGGAAGCCGTTGTCGTCGTGACTGCCGGCACCGCGAACTACCGCTTGCACACGTATTCGTCAGAGGACTTTCCGCGGCTCCCGGAGATCGAAGACGCGGGGCTGCACGGCATCGATCGCGAAGCGCTCGTCGAGACGGTTGCGCGCGTCGGCCGCAGCGCGTCGCGTGACGAGAGCCGCCCTGTGCTCACGGGCATCCTCGTACGCTTCGAGCCGGGCAAGATCGTGATGGCCGCCACCGACTCGTACCGCCTCGCCGTGAAGGAGACGCCGGTCGAAGGGACGCTGCCGGAGCTCGAAGCGATCATCCCGGCACGTGCGCTGCAAGAACTCGCGCGCATCGCCGGCACGAGCGACGAGATCCAGCTCGGCCTGCAGGAGAACCACGTCGTGTTCGGGGCCGAGGGCACGTGGCTGACGACGCGCCGCATCGACGGCCAGTTCCCGAACTATCGCCAGCTGCTGCCGGAGCAGTTCGAGTACGAGCTCCCGCTGCCGCGCGAGGAACTGCTCGAAGTCGTCCGCCGCGTGTCGCTGATGGCGCAGCGCAACTCGCCGCTGCGGCTCCGCTTTGCCGACGGCGACCTGACCGTCTCGGCGGTGACACAGGACGTCGGCGAGGCGCGCGAGTCACTGCCGGCGCCGTACACCGGCGACGCGATGGAGATCGGCTTCAACGCCGAGTTCCTGCGCGACGGTCTCGACTCGGTCGACTCCGAGACGATCAAGTTCAAGCTGATCAGCCCGTTGCGCCCCGCAGTGCTCGAAGGCGAAGCCGACGACTACGTGTACCTGATCATGCCGATCAGGCTCGCCGGGTAATCGCTGCCTGATCGTCAGCAGCGTCACGCTTCGTAGCTACCGGTCGTACGCGGCGCTCGACCTTGCGCTGAGTCCCGG
>JAOPYY010000043.1 GCA_025964395.1 Actinomycetes bacterium
GAGTGCTGAACCTGATTCGGTGTCAGCCGAACCAGATTCATGAGTTTCGAGCTTGTACCCAGAGTGCGGAAACTCGTGAACCTGGTTCGCAAACCCCCGCGAATCAGGTTCATCTATGTATGGGATGCGGTTTTGGGCGCGACTCGTAGCTAGGCGACGAGCCCGGCCCGCCAGTTCGCCCAGAGGCGCGAGTAGCGGTCGCCGTTTGCGACCAGCTCGTCGTGCGAGGCGATCTCGATCAGCTTCCCGTGCTCCATTACCGCGACGCGGTCGGCGCGCTCTGCTGTCGAGAGCCTGTGCGCGATCGTGATCACTGTGCGCCCCTGCGAGATCGCCGCAAGCGCTTCCTCCACGGCGGCCTCCGTCTGCGGGTCGAGTGACGAGGTCGCCTCGTCGAGCACGACCACCGCGGGGTCGACGAGCGCGACGCGTGCGATCGACACGAGCTGCCGCTCGCCCGACGACAGGCGCACGCCGCGCGAGCGTACGTCGGTATCGAGGCCGCCGGGCAGCGCCTCGAAGCGCTCGAGCGCGTCGATCGCGCGCAGCGCCGCCCGTACCTCCTCATCGCTCGCGTCGGGACGTGCGAGCCGCACGTTGTCGCTGATCGTCCCGGAGAAGAGGTGACCCTCCTGCGGGACAAAGACAATCTGTTGGCGCAGATCGTCGAGCGGCGCATCGCGCAGGTCGACGTCACCGAACGCGATCCGGCCCTCGTTCGGGTCGTACGCACGCACGAGCAGCTTCGCGAGCGTCGACTTCCCGGCGCCGGTCGCGCCGACGAGCGCGAGGTGCTCGCCGGGCGCGATCGCGAGCGTCACGCCGATCACTGCGGGTGGACTGTCGCCGTACGCGAAGGTGACGTCATCGGCGCGGAGCTCGCCCGCGGCCGGGAGCGGCGTCGAGCCGCCGACGACGGTGACGGGCGTCTCGAGGAGCGTCGCGATCTTGGAGAGCGCAGCGCGACCGGACTGGAACTCGCTGAACCAGTCGCCGAGGCGTGCGATCGGGTCGAAGAGCGAGATCAGGTAGAGCGCGAACGCGACGATCGTTCCGATCGAGACGTGACCGTGCCGGTACAGATAGCCGCCGACGACGAGCACGGCGGCGAGCGCGAACGACTGCGCGAACGCGATCATCGGGAAGAAGCCCATGTTGACGAGGGAGATGCGCCGCCAGGCCGTGACCTGGGCGTTCGAGCGCACGCGATAGGAGTCGTACCGGTCGTTCTCGCGCCCGAACGACTGCACGACGCGCACCCCGGTCAGGCCTTCCTGCAGCGACGACATCGTGTCCGCCACCCGGTCGCGGAGCGCAAGGAATGCGGGGCGGGACCGCTTGCCGTAACGCAGTGACGACCACGCGAGCAATGGCACCGACACGAGCATCACGAGCGAGAGGAGCGGTGAGAGCATCACGAGGATCACGATCGAGACGACGAAGAGCAGGATCGAGCCGACGACCTCGACGAGCACGAGGCGCGTGAACGTCGTCAGCGTCTGGACGTCGTTCGTAAGCCGTGAGACGAGCACGCCCGCGCGGGTTTCCTCGAAGAACGGCATCGAGAGCGCCTGGAGCTTCTCGTAGGCGGCGACGCGCAGGTCGCCGAGGAACCGCTCGCCGGCGCGGGCGCTGCAGAGCACGATCACGCGCTCGAGTACCGGTCGCACAAGGACGAGCACGACGTAGACGAGCGCCATCACGTCGATCGCGTGGACGTCGTGCCGGCGGATGCCGCGGTCGATCGTGATCTTCACCAGGAGCGGCGCCGACAACGTGACCGCGGTTGCGCCGATCATCGCCGCGCCGGCCGCGACGATCAGCGGGCGGTGCGGCCGCAGGATCGGGCCGATCGTGTCCCGGATCACTGTGTTTTCTCCGCGGCGTGGATCACGCTGCCTCCTGAGCGGCGAGCGCGAGCAGCGAGCGGTAGCGCTCGGAGCGCGCGAGCAGTTCCGCGTGCGTGCCCTGTTCTACCACGCGGCCCTCGTCGACAACCGCAACGCGATCCGCGAGCGCGATCGTGGCCGGCCGGTGTGCGATCACGAGAGTCGTTCTGCCGAGCATCACTTCGCCGAGCGCGATGCGGATCTCGTGCTCCTTGGTCGCGTCCACGGCCGAGGTGGCGTCGTCGAGGATCAGGACCTGCGGGTCCGCGAGGATCGCCCGGGCGATCGCGATGCGCTGGCGCTGACCGCCGGAGAGGGAGAACCCCCGCTCGCCGAGGACCGTCTCGTAGCCCTCGGGGAGCTCCTCGACGAAGTCGGCTGCGCCGGCGAGCTCCGCCGCGCGCTCGACCTGGCCCTCGGGTGCCTGCGGCGAGGCAAAGCCGACGTTGCCGCGCACCGTGTCGCCGAACAAGAACGTCTCCTCGAAGACGATGCCCACGCCGCGGCGGAGCTCCTCCAGCTTGAGCTCGCGCACGTCGATGCCCCCGATCGTCACGCGCCCGCCCTCCGGGTCGTAGAAGCGCGCGAGCAGGGCGGCGGCGGTCGACTTGCCGGAGCCGGTCGCGCCGACGAGCGCGAGCGACGTGCCCGCTGGGATCTCCAGGGAGAAGCCGTCGAGCACCAGGCGGTCGTCCCCGTAGGCGAAGCGGACGTCGTCGAAGCGCACGTCGGACTGCGCCGGGAAGGAGCGCGGCGTGGGGGACTCGACGACCGTCGGCTGGGCGCTCAGCACGTCGACGACCCGCCGCGCGGCGGCCACGCCGCGCTGGACCGTGCTGACTCGCTGGCCAATCGTCCGCAGCGGGTTCACGAGCAGCGCGAGGTAGAAGTTGAACAGCGCGAACGTGCCCACCGTAATGTCGCCGGCGAGCACACGGTGGCCGCCGTACCAGAGCACGACGAGGATGCCGACGAGCGGCAGCGCCTCGAGCACCGGCAGGAAGACCGCATCGACCGAGGCGACGTCGAGCGCCGTACGCACGACGTCGTTCGAGCGCCGGCGGAACCGCGCAGCGAGCGGTGCGCCTGCGCCGAGCCCCTTGACGACGCGGATGCCGGAGATCGTCTCCTCGACGAGCGAGGTGAGCTCGCCGAGCTGCTCCTGGTTGACCTTCGTCCGCACCGCGTAACGGGCGGAGTAGCGGCCGAACCCGACGCTGAGCAGCGGCAGCGGCGCGAGTACCGCGAGCCCGAGCCGCCAGTCGATCACGAGCAGCACCGACGACGCACCGATGATCGTCAGGACGTAGCCGATCGTGTGCCCGATCGAGTCGAAGACGCGCGCGACCAGCTCCGCGTCGTTCGACGCGCGCGAGATCAGGTCGCCGGCCCCGACCCGGTCGTGGTAGCGCGCGTCGAGCTCCAGGGCGCGGCGAAAGATCCCGTCCCGGACGGCCGCGTCGGCCTTCGCGCGGTTCCTGATCGCGAAGTAGTGGCGGAGGGCGCCACTGACCGCCTCGACGGCGCCGAGCGCGACCACGCCGGCACACGCCCACCAGAGCGCGCCCCGGTTGCCGCGCACGATTCCTGCATCGACGGCATGGCGGATCAGAAGCGGTGCGGTGAGCGCAGCGCCTTGCCAGGCGAGCCCCGCGAGGATCGCGCCGACGATCGTCCAGCGCAGCCGCCGCGACAAACCACCGAGATAGCTCCAGCCGCCGTCCATTCAAGCCATTATTCGGACATGTCAAAAGGACCGCCGATCGAACAGCGCTTCCCTGCGCCATCCGTGATGGGCGTGATCAATGTCACGCCGGACTCGTTCTCGGACGCCGGCGTGCACCTGCGAACGGAGGCGGCGGTCACCGCGTCGTGGGGGATGCTCGACTGCGGCGCGGCGATCATCGACGTCGGCGGCGAGTCGACGCGCCCGGGCTCGGAGGGGATCAGCGCCGAGGAGGAGCTCGCGCGGATCGAGCCCGTGCTCGCGGATCTGAACGGCGCCGCCCTCTCCGTCGACACATCGAAGGCGGTCGTCGCAAAGCGTGCGCTCGAGCTCGGAGTCGAGCTCGTGAACGACGTCACGGCGCTGCGCGGCGACGCGGAGATGGCCGGCGTCGTCGCCGATGGGGGCGCCTATCTATGCCTGATGCACATGCGGGGCGATCCGCGCACGATGCAGGACGACCCGACATACGACGACGTCGTCTCCGACGTGAAGGCGTTCCTCGAGGAGCGGCTCGCGTTCGCCGTCGCCGCCGGTGTGCGCGAGGAGCTCGTCTGCCTCGACCCGGGCATCGGGTTCGGGAAGACCGTCGAGCAGAACTTCGAGCTCGTGCGACGCCTCGACGAGCTCGTCGCGATCGGCCGGCCGATCCTGGTCGGCTTCTCGCGCAAGAGCTCGCTCGCGCGCATCCTCAACTGCCCCGACTCGAAGGTCGGGACGATGGCCGCGTCGATCGGCGCCGCGGTCTCCGCCTTCCATCACGGCGCGACGATCCTGCGCGCGCACGACGTGCGCGCGCACGTCGAGGCGCTCGCGGCCGCCAAGGCGGTGCGCGGTTGATCATCGAGCTGCACGGGCTCGAGGTGTTCGGCTATCACGGCGCGTACGAGGAAGAGCAGCGGAATGGGCAGCTCTTCCTCTGGGACGTGCAGCTCGAGGTCGGCGACCGCGGCGCAGACGACGATCTCGAGCGCGCGCTCGACTACACGCACGTCGCCGCGAAGATCCGCGAGCTCAGTGACGCGCGGCGGTTCAACCTGCTCGAGGCGCTCGCGACGACTGTCGCGGACGCGCTTTACGCGCAGTTCGAGCCGCAGCAGCTGAAGCTGCGCGTGCGCAAGCAACCGGCCGGCCTCGGTGTCGAGCACTCCGCCGTGATCGTCCGGCGGCCATGACGACCGCGTACGTCGGCCTCGGCTCGAACCTCGGCGACCGCGAGCGCCTGATCAGGGAAGCCGCGGAGCTGATCGGCGCGGTGCGCCTCTCGACGGTGATCGAAACGGAACCGTGGGGCTACGGGAACCAGCCGATGTTCCTGAACGCGGTTGCGGAGATCGAGACGCGGCGGACCGCGCGGGAGCTGCTCGACGACCTGCTCGACGTCGAGCTGCGGCTCGGCCGGGAGCGGGTCGGCGCGCAATGGGGGCCGCGCACGATCGACCTCGACCTGCTGCTGTACGGGGACGAGACGATCGACGAGCCGGGCCTCGCCGTCCCGCATCCGCGCCTGACCGAGCGCGATTTCGTGCTCAGACCGCTCGCCGAGCTCGCGCCGTTACTGAAAATCCCCGGATCCGGCACGGTCCAGGCGGCCCTCGCAGGGCTATCATCAGAGGCGTGAGCAACCTCGACGAGCTCGACGAGTTCGAGGCCGAGGCCGAGCTACGCCTGAAGAAGGAATACGCGGCGGTCTTCAACCTCTTCCGGTACTGCGTCCTCACCCAGGATGCGACGTACCTGTGCAACAAGCTCGACATGAAGTACGTCCCGCAGCCGAACTACCCGTTCTTCCATCTGCAGATGGAGGACGTGTGGGTGTGGGACAAGAACCGCCCGACGAGGATGATCCCGCGCGCCGAGGTCTACACGTCCAGTGACGTGACGGTCGAAGAGTTGCGCGGCGAGGGCGACGAGCCGGCCCTGACGCCCGAGGCCTTGGCCAAACGCATTGGTGAGGGCCGGTCCGAGATCGAAGACCTGTAGTCGAAGGTTTGCAGCGCTCGTGCTTGCGCTTCCCGGGCCGGCCGCGCCGCGCTCCAGTGCGTTGGTCGCCAGGAAGCGCTAGTTGGCGTGGTCGTCGGTCCACCGCTGCCGTATGCCCAAGCGCTGACGGGTGGCGACCGCTAGTCGCTCGTCCACCCGCGCCGTATGCCTATAGAGCGCGGGCTGCAATCGGTGGCAACCACTAGCGCTTTCCCCACTGACCGTTGACCCTCGGTGCGTGCTCGCGGGAAAGCGCCCCGCAAACGCTAAGGTCGCCCACATGCTCCTCGCCATCGACGTCGGGAATACCCAGACCGTCTTTGGGCTATTCGAGGGGGATGTCCTGGGGCCGCAGTTCCGTGTCGGAACGGACCGCACACACACGGGCGACGAGCTTGGCGTCCTGCTGCGCGCGTTCGTCGACCTCGCGGCGCTCGACGGGATCGTCATGTGCTCATCCGTGCCTGCGCTCGTGCGCGAGTACGAGGCGTTTGCCGAGCGCTGGGCGGGCGCCGAGCTGCTCGTCCTCGGGCCGGGCGTGTCGACCGGTGTCCCGATCCGCTACGACGATCCGCGCGAAGTCGGGCCGGACCGCATCGCGAACACCGTTGCCGCGCGCGAGCGGCACGGTGCCCCGTCGGTGGTCGTCGATTTCGGCACGTCGACGAACTTCGATGTCATCAACGCGGCGGGAGAGTTCGCGGGCGGCGTGCTCGCGCCGGGGGTCGAGGTCTCGATGGATGCGCTCTTCGCCCGCGCCGCCCGTCTGCCGCGCGTGCCGTTCGTCGCGCCCGAGCGTGTGATCAGCCAGACGACCGTCGCTGCGCTCCAGTCGGGGCTCGTCTACGGCTTCGCCGGGCAGGTCGACGCGATCGTCGGGCGGATCAAGGACGAGCTGGACGTGGAGGGCGTGCCTGTCGTCGCCACCGGCGGCCTCGCCGATCTGATCGCGCCGCACTCCCGGAGCATCACCGCGGTCGACCAGGAGCTGACGCTCCACGGCCTGCAGCTCGTCTGGGCCCGCAACCGCTAACTGCGAGGGTTCGGGGTCAGCCGCCGCCGTAGATCGAGATCGGCAGCGAATCGAGCAGCACCTCGTCCGCGGGGTCGGGCACCTCGCGTAGTAGCCGCTCGAGCACGAAGCGTGCACCGGGCGCTGCCGCGAACAGGCGCATCTCGACCTCATCGATCGTCGAGAGCATGACGAGCTCCTGCTTGAACGGGCGCGGGAAGCGGCCGCGGCCGAGGTACCAGCCGTAGAACTTCTTCAGGAAGCCGTTCGCGCGGTGCTCGCCGAGCTCGCGCACCGTCTCGCGGATGAACAGGATGAGCTCCGCGACGACTTCCTCGCGTGACGGGTCGTCGCTGCCGCCCATGATCTCGCGGAGCACCCACGGGTTGCCCTGCGCGGCGCGCCCGACCATCACGGCAGCG
This sequence comes from Actinomycetes bacterium, assembly GCA_025964395.1. Classification (GTDB taxonomy): domain Bacteria; phylum Actinomycetota; class Thermoleophilia; order Gaiellales; family Gaiellaceae; genus PALSA-600. The sequence goes on from JAOPYY010000043.1 coordinate 7,033, forward strand.
GCTCCGGTGGTGGCGAGCACCGACTGCGCCTTAGCGCGCGAGGTCACGTCACCCGAGGCGATCACCGGGACGTCGACGAGCGAGACGAGCTCCGCGGTGAGCGAGTGGTCGGCCGTGCCGGTGTACATCTGCTTCGCCGAGCGCGGGTGCAGCGTCAGCGACGCCGCGCCGGCGGCGACGAGTCTCGGGCCGACCTCGAGGCAGGTGCGGGAGCCGTTGGCGACGCCGCGGCGCATCTTCACGCTGACGGGGAGCGAGACCGCCGTCGCGACCGCCTCGACGAGCCGGCAGGCGTGGTCGGGGTCGTCGAGCAGGGAGGCCCCTGCGCCCGTCTTCGTGACCTTCTTCACCGGGCAGCCGAAGTTCATGTCCACGACGTCGGCGCCTGCCGCCTCGACCATCCGCGCCGCCTCGGCCATCGCCACCGGGTCCGAGCCGAAGATCTGGATCGCCAGGGGGTGCTCGTCCGAGCCGACCCGAAGGTAACCCAGCGTCCGCTCGTTGCGATGCTGGATCCCGGCCACGGAGACCATCTCCGAGCAAACGAGCCCTGCCCCGTACCGGCGACCCTGGCGGCGAAAGGCCTGCACGCTGACCCCTGCCATGGGCGCCAGCACGAGGCGCGTCGGGATCTCGACGTCGCCGAGATACCAGGTGTCGTGAAGATCGATGTTCATTGCCCGTAAAGGTAGCCGCAAGGGCTTGCGGCGCCCTTGACGCCGCCGCTACCATTCCCGCCCGTTTAGGCGGGTCTAGGAGGCCTTGATTGAAGGAAGTCATTCTCACAGCAGACGGGTACAAGAAGCTCCAGCAGGAGATCGATGTCCTGCGCAACGACAAGAGGCGTGAAGTCGCGGAGCGGATCCGCGTCGCGCGCGAATTCGGCGACATCGCCGAGAACGCCGAGTACGACGACGCGAAGAACGAGC
>JAOPYY010000057.1 GCA_025964395.1 Actinomycetes bacterium
GGATCATCGAAGCGTGCGGCGGCGAGGCGATCGACTACCCCGCGAAGATCAAGTGCTGCGGGTTCCCGATCATCCAGGCGCGCGAGGAGACCGCGCTCGGCGAGCTGATCCAGCCGATCGAGCAGGCGTACGAGGCCGGCGCCGACGCGATCGTCACGCCGTGCCCGCTCTGCCACCTTTCGCTCGACGCATGGCAGTCGAAGCTGAAGAAGTCGACCGGCCGTGACTTCAAGATGCCGATTCTCCACCTCTCGCAGCTCGTCGGTGTTGCCGCCGGGCTCGAGGAGTCGGAGCTGAAGTTCAAGCGGCACGTCGTCTCGGTCGACCCGGTCATCGAGAAGCTCCAGATCTGACCTTCCTGTTCTGGCTCGCGGGGCTCGTCGCGCTTGCGGCGATCGTCGCTGCATACGGCTGGTTCGAGGCGGGGTGGGTGCGCCTCCGTGTGCGAGAGCTCACGCTGCCGGGACTGCCGCCCGAGCTCGACGGCCTGCGCATCGCGCACCTCTCGGACTTCCATCTGGGCGTGCCGTCGCGCGGACGACGTGCGGCGGAGCGCGCGGTCGACTGGGTGGCCGAGCGGCAGCCCGATCTCGTCGCGGTCACCGGTGACCTGCTTTCGCGTCCGCGGGGCGAGGAGGAGCTGCTCGCGCTGCTCGCGAAGCTGCCGCACCCGTGCGTCGTGCTCGGCAACCACGACTACGCGATCTCGCGCGATCCGTTCTCGCGCCCGGTCGAGCTCGGACGCCTCGAGCACGGGACGCTGCTGCTCGACAACGCCGAGGTCGTGGACTGCCGCGGCAAGCGCATCGAGCTGGCCGGGGTCGATCCGCGGTCGTGGCTCGAGAAGCGGCCCAGCAATTTCGAGGACCAGGGCGCGGATCTCCGGGTCCTCCTCTGCCATTTCCCGCGGGCCCTCGACACCGTGCCCGCGGGGCGCTGGGACCTGATCCTCGCCGGGCACCTGCATGCGGGGCAGATCGTGGTCCCATACGGCTTCGGCAAGCTCCTGCTCGCCCATCCCGGCGCCCGCTACCCCGAGGGCGTCTTCGTCCGGGAAGGGACGACGATGCACGTCTCACCCGGCTTGGGCACGACGTTTGTGCCGTTCAGATTCTTTGCCCGCCCCGAGGCCACCGAGCTCGTCCTACGATGTGGGTGACATGGAGGGCCACAGCGTCATCTCGCCCGAGGTTCTCGCCCGCTACGCAGCCGACGCGGCGGCGGAGGTCCCGGGCGTGCACACGAAGCAGCGCCGCGGCGCGCGCGTCTCGGGCAACGAGATCGAAGTGCACGTCGTGATCGACTACGGCGCCAACATCCCGGCCGTTGCGGCCGACGTGCAGCAACGTGTGATCGACTACCTCGCGCAGATGGCCGACATGCGGCCGTCGGTGGTGAACGTGGTGGTCGACGACGTGATGAGGTAATGGCTCCGCGCCTGGCAGGACTGACGAAGCTCACGCTGGTCACGGCGCCGACCGTCTGTCACGAGTGCATCTGGTGGCAGACGCGCGGCAGGCGCGAGCTCGACAAGGACCGCTGGATGGAAAAGGTCGAGTTGGAGTTCGGCGCGTGGGGGACGGTCTACTACGACTCGGACAACCGCGTGCTCGGGTCGATGCAGTACGGGCCGGCGGCCGCGTTCCCGCGTGCGTGGGAGCTGCCGGCGGGACCGCCGTCCGACGATGCGATCCTCGTCACATGCGCGTACCTCGTCGACCAGTCGAGCCCGTGGGTGCTGCAGTCGCTCTTCCTCGCGGCGATCGGCGAGGCCCGCGACCGCGGCGCGTCGTCGGTCGAGGCGTTCTCGTACCGCTACCCGGAGGGCGAGTCGGCGTACGAGCGCTTCCGGGTGCACAAGACCGTGTTCCCGCAGGACTTCCTGGCCGATTTCGGCTTCGAAGTCGTGCGCGCCGCCGGCCGCGTCGGCCTGTCGCGCCTGGAGCTCGGCGGCCTGGTCCCGGTCGTCGAAGGCAAGCGCGAGAAAGTCCTACGCGTCGTCAAGGACGCGTTCCTGCCGGAACCGGTCCCGGCGCCACCGCAGCCCTAAGGCTGAATCAGGTTCGGGTCTGTGCGACCGCCCGTTGTTCTCAACCTGGTTCGCCTTTTAACCAGGTTGAAGAGTTTCTCGGTAGGCGGGCGGCAGTTCGAAACTCGCGAACCTGGTTAGAGAGCGAACCAGGTTCGGGGATAAGGGTGAACCTGATTCGGTGTCAGCCGAACCAGATTCAAGGTCGAAACTCTCGAATCTGGTTCCCTGTCGGGAATCAGGTTCGGTCGGGTTGAGCTTCCTTGGCCCTCAACCTGGTTCGCCTTTTAACCAGGTTCAAACTGCGAACCTGGTTCGAACGCGCGCAGGCGTTCGAGCGAGTCGAGGAGTGCCTCGTCGGTGTCGAAGCCCGGCCCGCCGGAGATCGGCAGGCCGCCGATCTCGAGGATCACCGGTACGCCGTCGAGGCTACGCAGCGGCGAGAAGTCGACGGTGCCGCGGCCGAGCGGAAGGTGGTGGTTCGTCTCGGGGAGCGGCGTGTCCGACGCGTGCACGAGCGTGAACCTCTCGCGGAGCGCGAGGAAGCGCGCAGTGTGCTCGGGTCGCGTGTGGTTGACGTCCCAGACGAAGCCGAGCCCGGGTACCGCGTCGAGGAGCGCCTCGACATCGTCGGGCTCGACAAGCAGCCGGTGCCCCGGCGCGTTGTGCTCGCAGCCGAGAATCAGGCCAGCCGCCTCTGCGACGTCAACCGCCTCGGCGAAATCGTCGCGGAGGAGTGCAGCCGCCTCGCTCGGTCCGACCGGGTGGATGTGCACGCGGAGGACGCCGATCCCGTCGATCGCCGCCAGGTTCGCGCGCAGCGCCCGGGCGAGCGCGCCGCGCTCCCCGTCGTGCCGGACGAGCATCTCGAGCACCGGCTCGAGACCGATGTCGTCGAAGAGCGCGCCGAGCGTGACGGCGTCGATCCCGAGCTCGTCCTCGATCTCGCCGGCCCGATCGCTGCGGATCTGGAGCGTGTCGAAACCGGCGGCCGCGGCGAACCGCAGCTCCTGCTCGGGCGGCCGCCAGTTGCCTCCGGTGAGGCGGCCGAAGAACCGCCCCAACATGCCGACGTCCATAGCCTCTACTTACGCGGCGGCGCGTTCACGCTGCAGCACGAGCTCCGCGATCTGGATCGCGTTCAGCGCTGCGCCCTTGCGGAGGTTGTCGCTCGCGAGGAACAGCGCGAGGCCGTGCTCGACCGTCGGGTCGCGGCGGACGCGGCCGACGAGCACCTCGTCGATCCCCTTCGCCTTGCCGGGCGAGGGAAAGTCCTCGACGCGGACGGACGGCGCGCCGGCGAGCAGTTCGCGTGCACGGTCCGGCGAGAGGTCGTCCTCCGTCTCGATCCAGATCGCCTCCGCGTGGCCGACCATTACCGGCACGCGGACACAGGTCGCCTGGATCGGCAGGTCGGGCAGCTCCATGATCTTCTGGGTCTCGAGGCGGAGCTTCTCCTCCTCCTCGAACTCGACGCCGTCGAAGCTCCAGTCCATGCGCAGGTCGTGCTCGTCCTGCGGCTCGTTGCGCAACCGCTCCATCGCCTGCGCGCCGGCGCCCGAGACCGACTGGTACGTCGCGACGCGCACGCGCACGAGCCCGGCGGCGTCGTGCAGCGGCTTCAGCGCGACGGTAAGCGGGATCGCGCAGCAATTCGGGTTGGCGAGGATGCCGTCGTGCTCGAGCGCGCGTCCGCCGTTCACCTCGGGGACGACGAGCGGGATGCCCGGCTCCAGCCGATACGCCGACGACTTGTCGACCGCGACCGCGCCGCCGCGAACGGCGTGGGGGACAAGCTCGCGCGATGCGCTCGTGCCGACGGAGAACAGGAACACGTCGACGTCGCCGCGCGAGAGCGCGTCCGGCGTCGCCTCCTCGATCGTCCACTCGCCGAGCTGCTTGCCGGCCGACCGCGCCGACGCGAAGATGCGCACGTTTTCGTACCCGCGGGCGCGGAGCAGGTCGAGCGTCACCGTGCCGACGGCGCCGGTCGCACCGACCACGCCGATCGACGGCTGCTCAGCCATTGACGCGCTCCTCCGCGAACGACTGGAAGCGCGCGTGAACGACCTCCACTGCACGCTCGACGTGTGCCGCGCTGATCACGCACGAGACGCGGATCGCCGACGTCGAGATGATCTCGATGTTGATGCCGGCCTCGGCGAGCGCGTCGAACATGTCGGCCGCGACACCGGGATGGCTCTTCATGCCGGCGCCGATCAGCGAGATCTTCGCCACGTTGGGATCGTGCTCGACGCGGCTCGCGCCGAGCTCGACGGAGAGCGCCTCGAGGATCGGGGTCGCGATCGAGACGTCGGTCTTCGGCAGGGTGAAGGAGATCGTCGCGGCGCCGTCCTGCGAGACGTTCTGGACGATCATGTCGATGTTCACGCCGGCGTCGGCCAGGGCGCGGAAGACCTTGGCCGCGATGCCCGGGCGGTCGGGGACGCCGACGATCGAGACCTTCGCCTCCGAGGTGTCGTGCGTGACGCCGGAGATGATCGCCTTCTCGAGCATTGCCTTGTCCTCCTCGCCGATCCAGGTACCTTCGCCGTCCACGAACGTCGAGCGAACGCGGAGCTTCACACCGTAGCTGCGGGCGATCTCGATCGAGCGCGCCATCATCACGCCCGCGCCGGAGGACGCCATCTCGAGCATCTCCTCGTAGGTGATGTACGGCAGCTTGAACGCGCCGGGCACGAGGCGAGGGTCGGCGGTGAAGACACCGGCGACGTCGGTGAAGATCTCGCACGCATCCGCGCCGAGTGCCGCCGCGAGCGCAACCGCTGTCGTGTCGGAGCCGCCGCGCCCGAGCGTCGTCACGTCCTGCGTGTCCGTCGACACACCCTGGAAGCCTGCGACCAGGACGATCTTGTCCTGCTCGAGCGCCTCGTGGATCCGCGTCGCGCGCACCTCGACGATCTTCGCCTTCGTGTGCGAGCCGTCGGTGACGATGCCTGCCTGCGAGCCGGTGAGCGAGACGGCCTCGTGACCGAGATCGTGGATCGCCATCGCGCACAGCGCGTTCGAGATCCGCTCGCCGGTCGAGACGAGCATGTCGTACTCGCGCGGGTTCGGGCTGGGGGAGACCTCGAAGGCGAGCCGGATCAGCTCGTCGGTCGTCTTGCCCATCGCCGAGAGCACCGCGACGACCTTCGCGCCGGACTCACGGGCCTCGACGAGCCGCTCGGCGACGCGCTTCAGCTTGTCGGTGTCCCCGACCGATGTCCCCCCGAACTTCATGACCACGAGGCCGGGGGTGCGCTGCCGGGCCTGGACCGCGGGTATCGCTTCGAATTCGATAGTGGTCATTTGCGACAGTGTAGGCAGCGATGAAGCTCCGCCCGACAACGCTTCGGCAGTGGGTGATCAGCATCTTCGGGCTGATCGGCCTCGGCCTGTTCCCGTGGACGATCTGGCTGTCGGCCTCCCTGAAGTCCCACCACGCGACTCGCCACTGGGACCTTGCGTGGTCCGGGTTCGACTCGGCGCTTGCGCTTGCGTTCCTGCTCACCGCGTTCGCCGCCTGGCGCAAGTCACCGTGGGTCGGCGCGCTCGCCGCGGCGACCGGGACGCTCCTCCTCACAGACGCGTGGTTCGACATCGTCCTCGAGAGCCACTCGGACGAGCTGCGGAACGCGGTGTACCTCGCGGTCTTCGCCGAGCTCCCGCTCGCCGTGCTGTGCTTCTGGATTGCCTACCGGACGGAGCGCTTCCTCGCGCTGCTCGTCCAGCAGGCGCTACATCTCTCGCCGGCCGCTGAGCGCCCGGCCGAGAGTGACCTCGTCGGCGTACTCGAGGTCACCCCCGACGGGGAGCCCGCTGGCGAGGCGCGTGACCCGGACACGCCCACGTAGCCGGTCGGCAAGGAAGCCCGCGGTCGCCTCGCCGGTCATATTCGGGTTCATCGCGAGCACGACCTCCGTGACGCCGTTCGCGTCCACGCGGCGGAACAGTTCGTCGATGCGGAGGTGGCTCGGCTCGACGCCGTCGAGCGGCGAGAGCGCGCCGCCGAGCACGTGGTAGAGGCCGCGGAACTCCGCCGTCCGCTCCAGGGAGACGACGTCGACCGGCTGCTCCACGACGCAGATCAGCGAGCGGTCACGGCGCCCGTCCGTGCAGATCCCGCACAGCTCTTCCTCGGTGAGATTGCCGCACTCCCGACAGAAGCGCACCCGCTCCTTCACCTCCTGCAGCGCGTTCGCGAGTGCGAGCGCCTCTTCCTTCGGCCGCTGGAGGATGTGGAACGCGAGCCGCTGCGCGGTCCGCTGGCCCACGCCGGGGAGCCGAGTCAGCTGCGCGACGAGGTTCTCGACGGAAGGGCTGAACACCGTGCCATTGTGCCCGGCCAATCCGACGTGGCCCGTCTAGCCGTAGTCAAGGCATGCCCCGCATTCGCATCACCCTGCTGCTCGCCCTCCTTGCCGCGCTGCCCGTGCTCCTGGCTGCTTGCGGCAAGGGCGGTGGCGGCTACTAGACCACCGCGTTCTCATAGCTAGGAAACCGGCAGCTCGCCGAGCCTTACGGTCAGGGTCGCCTTGCGTCGGCCGTGGATCGTCACCTTCACGGTGTCGCCGGGCTTGTGGCGCGCAAGCACCTGACCGAGCGCATCCAACGTCGGGGTGGGGGTGCCGTCGATCGAGACAATCACGTCACCCGGACGAAGGTGGGCTTTCGCGGCGCCGCTGTTCGCGTACACCTTCGTCACGAGGATCCCGCCCGAGGGGAGGGTGGCGGCACTGATCCCGATGAACGGGCGGTGTGAGTTGATCACCTTGCCGTGGACGGCGATCTGGCCGGCGATGTCCTTGATGGTGTTGCTCGGGATCGCAAAACCGATGCCGGGCGCCAGGCCGCCGACCGGGCTTCCCGCGGCCAGGGTGTTCATGCCGACGACCTCGCTGTTCAGATCGACGAGCGCGCCGCCTGAGTTACCGGGGTTGATCGCAGCGCTTGTCTGCACCGTGTTCGCAAGGGTGGCGCCGGTCTCCTCGGTCTGCGTGCGGTCGAGCGCGCTGATGATCCCATCCGTGACGCTCGACGTCAGTCCGAGCGGGTTCCCGATCGCGAGCACGATCTGTCCCACCGCAAGCTTGCTCGAGTCGGCGAACGTCGCGGCCGGCGGCAGCGTCCCGGAGGTGACGTGGACGAGCGCGAGGTCGTCCGGCACGAACTTGCCGACGACATTCGCCGGATACACCTTGCCGGTCGAGACCGTGACGGTGACCTTCTTCGCGCTGCCGACGACGTGCGCGTTTGTGACAACGTCGCCCTTGCCGTCGAAGACGATGCCGGACCCGAGTCCTCCCGGTTGGCTGATCTGGACGACTTGCGGGGAGACCGTGCGCACGACACGCTCGTACCGCGCCTGCAGCGATTCTGCGCCACTGACCGCCTTCACGACCATCGTCGGCGGTTTGGCCGTCGAGGAACCGCAGGCTGTGACGACTGCCGCAGCGGCCACACAGACCAGGGCGACCCGCATGGCTCTCCGATCCCCGGCCCCTGCCGGGGTAAACGGCCTCTAGCCCGTAAGCGCCGCTTCGTACGCCGAGTGATCGACCGCGACGAGCCGCACCTCCGTCTTCGCGGTGACCCGGATGTCCTCCGAGCCGTCGAGCTTCTCCCATTGCCCGACGACGTTGCCGGCGCCGCGTTCGTACTCCTCGTCCCCCGTCTCGACGAGCAGCACGCCGTGGAGGATCAGGAACAGACCGCTCACCGGCTCGCCGGGCTCGACCAGCACGTGCCCCTCGGGGAGCTCGAGCTCGCTCCCGACGTCGAGGAGCTTCGCGACGAAGTTCTCGTCGATGGCTACTCCTGGAGCCCGGGGAGCAGGCCGCCGAGGTCGGGCGGCAGCAGGGCTTTCATCTTCGCCTCGACCTTGGCGTGCGCCGAGCGCAGCGCCTCGTTCGCGGCAGCCATCACCAGGTCGGCGAGCAGCTCCGGGTCGTTCGGGTCGATCGCCTTCGGGTCGATGCGAAGTTCCTTGATCTCGCCGCCCGCGGTCGCGACCACGGTCACCATCCCGCCCCCGGCAGACGCCTCGGCCGTCTCCTTCGAGGCCTCCTCCTGCAGCTCGGCCATCTGTGACTGCATTTCCTGCGCTTGCTTCATCAGTGCGTTCAGGTCGAAGCTCATTCGTCCTGCTCCCTCGCGTCGAAGGTGCTCTTCAGCAGTTCGAGGACGTCTTCCTCGCTCGTCGGCGCTTCGTCCTCGGCGCCTGCATTCCCCGTCTCGCCAAGCTCGAACGCGACGGCGAGCTTGCGGCCGGTGACCTCGTAGAGCGCGTCGCGCAGCATCGCGGAGTTCTTCGGGTCCTCTGCGAGCTTCATGTGGAAGGAGGCGGTCTGCGGGAACTCGAGCGTCAGCGTGTCGCCCGCGAGCGAGGCCGGATGCGCCTCCGCGAGCGTCTTGCCGATCGGGATCGAGCGTTGTTCCACGGCAGGGAGAATTGTGCGGCGCCACGCCTCTTGCAGCTGTTCGAGGTCGACGCGCAAAGGCTCGTTGCGCAGAGGTTCCGGGGCCGCCTCGAGAACCGGGGCCGGGGTTGCCTCTGCGCTAGGAGGAGCGGCAGCCGCCCTACTAGGCTTTTCGGGCGGCGCGATGTGTCCCTCCTCGAGCCGCTCGAGGCGAAAAGCCATCGACTCGCGGGAGAGATCGGAAGCGGGCCGCGTGACCTTCACGAGTGCGAGCTCCAAGGGCAGCCTGGGGTCACCCCCCTGCCGCATGTCGTCGACGGCCACCGCGAGCAGGTCGATCAGGCGCACGACCGTCGCGACGGGCATCTGGTTGGCCTGCTCGCGCAGCCGCTCGCGCGCCTCATCGGTGACCGGCAGCGAGTCGGGCACCTCGGTCATGTGTTGCACGAGCAGCAGGTGGCGCAGGTGCTCGAGCAGGTCGGTGACAAGGCGGCCGAGATCCTGGCCTTGCTCGGAAAGCTCCTCGAGGACCAGCAGCGCCTCGGCGGTTTCGTTCCCGATGACCATGTCGCAGAGGCGGAAGAGCACCTCGTCCTCAACTGCACCGAGGAGCTGCAGGACGTCCTGCACCGTGATCGCGCCGCCCGTTGCGGACGCGAGCTGGTCGAGCGTCGAGACCGCGTCGCGGTAGGCGCCGCGCGCGGCGCGCGCGATCAGCGCGAGCGCTGCATCCGGCACGTCGATCTCCTCGCCGTCTGCGATCCACCGCAGCACCTTCACGAGGTCGGCGAGCCGCGGGCGCTGGAAGACGAACGTCTGGCAACGCGAGCGCACCGTCGGCAGCACCTTCTGCAACTCGGTCGTGCAGAAGACGAACAGGAGGTGGGGCGGAGGCTCCTCGATCAGCTTCAGCAGCGCGTTCCACGCGGCGTCGGTGAGCTGGTGGGCCTCGTCGAGGATGTAGACCTTGTACTGGCCCTCGACCGGCTGCAGGACGACACGGTCGCGGATGTCGCGGATGTCGTCGATCCCGCGCTGCGACGCGGCGTCCATCTCGATCACGTCGAGCGACGTTCCGGCGGCGATCGCGACGCACGCGTGGCAGGTGCCATCGGGCGTCGGAGTAGGACCATGAGCACAGTTGACCGCCTTCGCGAGGATGCGCGCCAGCGAAGTCTTGCCGGTGCCGCGCGGGCCGGCGAAGAGATAGGCCTGGCGCACCTTGCCCTGGGTGATCGCGTTCGTGAGTGTCCGCACGACCGCCTCCTGCCCGACCACCTCCTCAAAGGTCTGCGGGCGGTACTTGCGGTAGAGCGCGGCCATCGAGACGATTCAAGCAGAGATGACCGAGGCTGAGATGCTGGCCGAGACGCGGGCCTTCAACGAGGAGCTCGAACAGGCCCTGGCCCTGGTTCCGCCGGTGCAGGATCTGCCGCCGGAGGTGACGAGGCGCGCCCGCCGCGCGGGGCGAGGCGTCTTCCCAGCGCCTGTATTCCTGGACAACGCCCGGACAGAGACCGCCCGCGGGGTCCCGGTCCGGATCTTCGAGCCGCCCGACTCAGAGGGCGCCTACCTGCACGTCCACGGTGGCGGCTGGGTGTTCGGCGGAGCCGACATGCAAGACGAGCTGCTGTGGGAGCTCGCGCAGGAAAGCAGGCTCACCGTGGTCAGCGTCGACTACCGGCTCGCGCCCGAGCACCCCTACCCTGCGGGCCCGGACGATTGCGAGGCGGCGGCACTCTGGTTCCTCGACCGCTACGAAGGCCGCCTGACGATCGGCGGCGAGTCGGCGGGAGCGCACCTCGCCGTCTTGACGTTGCTCCGCCTACGCGACCGGCACGGCATCTCGCCCCGCACGTTCGCCGTGGCGAACCTCGTCTTCGGGGCCTTCGACCTGACTGGCACGCCGAGCTGTCGGCTCTGGGGCGATCGCAACCTCATCCTGTCGACGCCGACCGTGGACTGGTACGCCGACTGCTTCCTGCCGGGGATGCCGGACCGCGAGCGCCGGTCGCCGGAGGTCTCACCGCTCTTCGCGGACCTGCACGACCTGCCGCCGGCGCTCTTCTCGTGCGGGACGCTCGACCCGTTGCTCGACGACTCGCTCTTCATGGAAGCGCGCTGGCGTGCGGCGGGCAACGAGGCGACGCTTTCCCTCTGGGAGGAGGGCGTGCACGGTTTCGTGTTCTTCCCGCTCGAGCTCGAGATCGCACGGCGCTCGAACGCCGAGCAGACGGCGTTCCTGCGGCGTTAGACCCGTTCCCCCGCGCGCACCGCAACCGCGAGCCTGTTGCCGGGCGGCGCGAGCGGGCAGACCCACCGCGGGTCGTAGGCGCACGAAGGGTTGTAGGCGAAGTTGAAGTCGAGCACGAGCTTGCCGTCGCGCTCGCCGAGATCGGATCCCTTCACCGTGTCGAGCAGGTAGCGGCACGCGCCGTACGTCTCGGTGCCGCTCGTCGCGTCGGCGAAGGAGAGAAATACGCCGCCGCCGTAGCCGTCGAGCCAGTAAAGGTCGAGCGACCGCTGTTCGCCGGCAAGCTCGAAGCGCGTGCGCGCGAAGCGCGTGAACGAGTAAGGCTCCTCACCCGACGTCGCGATCTCGCGGTGCTCGCGGTCGGCGGGCTCGACGGTCCCGTGCACGCGGAGTGCTCGGTCGTAGTCGAAGTACAGCGGTCGCGCAGTGGGCGACGGCGACTGCGGGTGTGAGCGGAAGAGCTCCTCGCGCACGTCGCGCCAGTGCTGCCACGCGCGCTCCGGCTGCGGGTCGGCGCGAATCTCCGCGTACAGCTCGAAGATCCGCCGCTTCCAGTCGAGGAGCTCGAGCTCGTCCACCGCACGAGCCTAGACCAGCAGTGAGCTAGTGCAGTGAGCTAGTCGAGCGCCGACGGATGCACGAACGGCACGAGCGACTGCCGGTCCGTGCGCAGGACAGCGACGAGTGACCTGGGCGTGATCACGCGCGCCTGCGCGTGTTCCGGTCGCGGGAGAGGGCTCTGGTAACCGGCCGGTGACCACGCCAGGAGGCTGGTGCCAAGCACGAGGTGCGGCGCGCCGTCGTGCAGAACGAACGCGCCATCGGGGAGCTCGTCGAGCGGCGCGTCGTGATGTCGTTGCGCCCGTGTGCCGGGATCGATGCGCTCGTCGTGCAGCTCTGCATCGATCGCGTCGGCGCTCGACTGTCCTGGGTGCAGCGTCTGCCAGGTCTCGACGAACCGGTTGTAGTCGGCGCGACGGCAGAGCGCGCAGGGACGGTGGCCTGCCGCAAAGGCTGTCGCCTCGTCGAGGAAGAACAGCTCGGTGAACTTTCCGGGCTGTAGCAGTGCCTTCCGTTGCCAATCCTTGAACCGGAGCCGGCACGAAATCCAGCGCCGGCCGTTGTAGCGCCGCCTGATCTGCCCGGTCTCGTCGTGCAGGCAGCCGCGATTCCCGTAGACAAGGCCCCGCGCTGGGGTGGCGATCAGGTCGCTGAGCGGAGTGACGCGATTCTGGCGCAACGTCGGTCAAGGCTAGAGTCCCGCTACGAGCCTCCGCCGGCGACCTTGAACCCGTCCGCTTGCACCTCCTCTGGCTCGCGTTGAACTCAACGGGAAGGTGCGGATTTGGACGGGTCGACCAGCGAGCAGGACTGGCGCGTGCGTGCAGAGCAACTGCAGGAGGCCCTGAGCTCTCGGATCAGCGTGGAGCAGGCCAAGGGGATCCTCGGCGAGCGGCTCGGCCTCGACATGGAGGGCGCCTTTGCGCTCCTGCGTTACGCGGCGCGCAGCGAACGGATGAAGCTCCACGACCTCGCGCAAGCTGTCGTCGACAACGAGGAGACGCCGGAGCCGGTGATTCGTGCCCTTGCCAAGCACGCGTCCATTCTGACGAGCGCGCCGCGCTCGGATCGCATCGTGCAGACGGAGCTGTTCTTCCGCGCGATCAACGAAGAGATCGCCCGGAACGACGGCCACGGGACGACGCTCTTCCTCTGCGAGTGCGGGAACCGCGCGTGCACCGAGGGGATCGAGCTCACCGCCGAAGCGCTGCACCACCTGCACGCGGACGGAGGTCTGTTCGTCGTGCTTCCGGGGCACGAGATCCCCGACGTCGAGAGCGTGGTCGACCGCCATAACGGGTACTTGCTCGTCCGGAAGAACGACTAGCCTCGGCGACGCGATCTGGGCGATCGACACGTCGTGAGCGGCCGCGCACAGCGCGTGACCGCGCCCTGTCGCTAGAACGCACCCCGCGAGTTGCGCCTCCGGCACGAGGTGCGCGAAGATACGCAGATGGCTCTCGACGCAGAGGCCGACGGTTTGGCCGGCACCGCCGCGGCCGCCGCTGCCTTGCCCCATCGCGACGACGAGCCGATCACGTGCTACGAGCGCCGGCGCTATCTCCTCGCGCGTGCCCGCGCCGAGGGGCGGGTCACTGTGACCGGCGCGGCGCAGGAGCTGCACATGTCGGTGGAGACTGTTCGCCGCGACCTCAAGGTGCTCGAGGCTCACGGTCTGGTCCGCCGCGAGTACGGCGTTGCGTACCCCGTCGAAACCGCCGGGTTCGAGAGCGATCTCGCAGCCCGCGAGTCCGAGTGGCTGCCGGAGAAGCGCCGGATCGCCGCCGAGGCGGTCCACCACCTTGACGATGCCGAGACGATCTTCATCGACGAGGGCTACCTGCCGCAGCTCGTCGCGCAGCAGCTGCCGACGGAGACCGCACTGACCGTCGTCACTGCATCGCTGCCGGTCGCTTCGATGCTCGCAATGCGCCCCTCGGTTTCAGTGGTCGTCCTCGGCGGCCGTCTGCGCGGACGGACGTTAGCGACAGTCGACCGCTGGGCCACGGAGATGTTGTCCGACTTCGTGATCGACCTGGCCTTCATGGGTGCGAACGGCATCTCACGCATGCACGGACTGACCACCCCGGACCCCGCGGTGGCCGCGGTGAAGTCCGCCGCCATGCGCGCATCTCGCCGCCGCATCTTCATCGGCGCGCATCTGAAGTTCTCGGCGGTGAGCTTCGCGCGCTTTGCCGAGGTGTCGGAGTTCGAGGCGTTGATCACCGACACGCGCCTCTCGCTCTCGGAGGCGCACCGCTACATGCAGCTCGGCCCGACCGTCATCCGCGTCTAGGACGCCTGCCCCGCGGCGCCCGCCAGGCTCGAGCGGTCGCTGTCGCCGTCGATCGCGAGGCCGGTCGCAGGGTCGAAGAAGTGCAGCCGCTGCGTGTTGACGACCAACCGCAGCTTCTCTCCCTCGCGCGCCGCCGTTCGTGGATGGATGCGGGCGACGAAGATCGCGCCCGCGTCTCCCAGAGGTTCCATGAACTCGCCGGCGTCTGCGCCCGTCGCGCCCGCGGTCGCGACCTCGAAGTGCACGAGCACCTCGGACCCGAGAGCTTCCCGCAGGGTGGCCACGGTGTCGAGCGTCCGGTCCGGCGACGCCTCGGGCGCAAAGGCGGCGTCCTCGAAGTCCTCGGGACGGATGCCGAGGATCACGTCTCGGCCCTCGAAACTGCGAAGGGCCGGACGCTCGGCGACCAGGGCTTCGTCGACCGTCAACGTGTACTGACCGAAGCTGACGCTCAGATCTGCGTTGCTTCGAACCAGCTGCGCGGTGACCATGTTCATCGCCGGTGAGCCGATGAAGCCGGCCACGAACTGGTTCGCCGGCCGCTCGTAGACGCGTTCGGGCGTGTCGACTTGCTGCAGATGGCCGCTGCGCATGACGGCGATGCGGTCGCCCATCGTCATCGCCTCGGTCTGATCGTGCGTGACGTAGATCGTCGTCACTCCGAGCTCTCGCTGGAGCTTGTGAATCTCCGCCCGCATCTGCACGCGCAGCTTCGCGTCGAGGTTCGAAAGCGGCTCATCCATCAGGAACACGCTGGGATCGCGCACGATCGCTCGGCCCATCGCGACGCGCTGCCGCTGCCCGCCGGAGAGCGCGCGGGGCTTGCGCTGGAGCAGGTCTTCGAGCCCGAGCGTCGTCGCAGCGGCGACAACCTTGCGGGAGATCTCTGCTTTCGACAGCTTCCGCAGCCGCAGACCGAAGGCGAGATTCTCCTCAACCGTCATGTGCGGGTAGAGAGCGTAGGTCTGGAAGACCATCGCAATGTCGCGGTCCTTCGACGAGACGTCGTTGACGACGCGGTCTCCGATCGAGATTTCTCCTTCGCTGATCTCCTCAAGACCCGCGACCATTCGCAGCGCGGTCGTCTTGCCGCAACCCGACGGGCCGACGAAGACCATGAACTCGCCTTCGTCGATCATGAGATCGAGCGAATCGACGGCGAGCGTTCCGTCCGCATAGATCTTCGAGACTCCCTGGAACTCAATGGTGGCCAAGGTTGGCTCCTTTCATCCTGGCTGGATCTGCACCTTGAACGCCTCGCCCGAGCCGGCGAGCTCGAGCGCCTCCGGGAAGCGTTCGATCGGGAAACGGTCCGAGAGCAGCGGCTTGACGTCGACCGCGCCACTCTCGAGCAGCGCGAGGGCGTCGTGGAACGTGTAGCGAAGCGCGAACGAACCGAAGATCTCCAGGTCCTGGCTGTAGACGTCGTACGGGCTGATCGAGATCCGCGCGTCAGGGGGGTTCACACCGAAGAAGAGGAGCTTTCCGTTCTTGCGAACGTGCGTGAACATGTGCTCGACGACCGAAGGCACGCCCGTGCAGTCGATCACGACATCGAAGCCGAGCGGCGAGATCTCGGTGAGCGCAGCGTCGGCGGACGACCCTGCGAGGACCGTTTCGTGCGCGCCGAGCGTGCGCGCGAGAGAGAGCTTCTCCCCTTTCATGTCGACGACCGCGATCGTGCTCGCCCCGCCGTGCTTGACGAGCTGGAGCATGAGCAGGCCGATCGGCCCGGCGCCGTAGATCAGCGCGTTCGCACCGAGCGGCAGGCGCAGGCGTTGCAGTCCGTAGACGACGCAGGAGATCGGCTCGATGAACGCCGCGACCTCGTACTCCATGTCGCCGACGGGGTAGACGTTTGCCGTCGGCGCGACGACGTAATCTGCGAAGCCACCGTCGCGGGTGACGCCGATCGCGTTCCAGTTCAGGCAGTGGTTCCCCTGAGCGCGCTGGCAGAAGAAGCAGGTGCCGCAGAAGAGGCTCGGGTCGACGCCGACGCGGTCGCCGACGCGGAGCGCGGTCTCGATCTTCTGCGGCCCAAGCGCCACGACCTCGCCGGCGAGCTCGTGGCCTCCAATCAGCGGGTACGACGGGAAGAACTCACCCTCGTAGATGTGCTGATCGGTGCCGCAGATCCCGCACGCGGCCACCCGGACGAGGACCTCGTTCGGGCCAGGCTCCGGGTCCGGCGCTTCACGGATCGAGAGCTCGCGGCGCGCTTGGTAGTAGGCGGCCTTCACTTCACCGCTCCGAAGGTGAGCCCGCGGACGAGCGAGCGCTGCGCCAGCCAGCCCGCGAGAATCACCGGCGCGATCGCGAGCGACGAGGCCGCGGACATCTTCGCCCAGAACAAGCCCTCGCTCGTCATGAAGCCGGAGATGAAGACCGGCAGCGTTCCGCTGTTCGCACTCGTCAGGTTGACCGCGAGCAGGAACTCGTTCCAACTGAAGATCAGCGACAAAAGCGCCGTCGCCGCGAGGCCGGGCGCGGTCAACGGCAGCACGATGCGGGTCATGATCCGGAGGAAGCCGGCACCGTCGACGGTGGCGGCCTCGAGGATCTCCTTCGGCAGGTCGGCGAAGAAGGAGCGCATCATCCAGATCACGAGCGGCAGGTTGAACGCGCCGTAAAGCAGGATCATCCCGAGGCGCGTGTCGAAGAGATGGACGCGCTTGTAGATCACGATCAACGGGATCAGCGCGCCGACGGCGGGCAGCATCTTCGTCGAGAGCACCCACGAGAGCACCTTCGGAGTGCGCGGGGAGGGATGGAAGGCGAGGCTGTAGGCGGCGGGCAGACCCAACAGCAGTGCGACGAGCGTCGAGCCGGTGCTCAGGATCACCGTGTTCCTGAAGAACAAGAAGTAGTCGGCGCTGAAGACCGTCCGGTAGTTGTCGAGCGTCGCGTGGAAGAGGAACTTCGGCGGGATCGATGCGGCGGCCGCCTCGGTCTTGAAGCTCGTCAGCACCGCCCAGAGAATCGGGAAGAAGACGATGAAGGCAACGACATACGTGAGCACGTTCAACGCGAGCGCTGCGGGCGTCGGCCGTCTGCGGCGCGGCGCCCGCCGGACCGTCGGTTGCGCGACAGCGCTCATGACGTCAGCCCCCGTCGGAACGTGCGCGTCAGCAACCGGAGCAGCAGCGCGGCGATGATGCCGCTGAAGATGATCGCGAGCACGCCTTGCGCCGATGCCGAGCCGACGTCGTTCGCTTGCGAGATCGTCTGGTAGACGTAGTACGGGATGGTGGTCGTCTCGGTCCCCGGCCCGCCTTGCGTGGCGACGAAGATTTCGCCAAAGAGCTGGAGGATGTAGATCAGCCCGAGCAGGACCGCGAGCTCGAAGTACGGGCCGAGCAGCGGCAGCGTGATCCGGCGGAACTCTGTCACCGGTCCGGCGCCGTCGATGCGCGCTGCCTCGCGCACCTCGTCCGAGATTCCCTGCAGCCCGGCGAGCAGGATCAACATCATGAACGGAGCCCATTGCCAGACGGCCATCGTGATGATCCCGAGCTTCGGGTGAACGGCGAGCCAGTCGACCCGCTGGAACCCGATCGACGTCCACACCCAGTTGACGAGACCGAAGATGGGGTTCAGGAACAGGTTCTTCTGCACAACCGCGTTCACGGTTGGCATGACGAAGAACGGCGCGATCATCAGAGACCGCGCCACACCGCGAAGCGGGAACGTGCGGTTCAAGAGGAGCGCGAAGCTGAGCCCCAACACGAGCGAGCCGCCGACGACTGCTGTCGTGATCTCGACCGTGTTGACGACCGCCGCGCGGAAGATCGGATCCTGCGTCACCGCGTAGCGAAAGTTCGACAAGCCGACCCAGCGGTGTCCAAGCTCCGGCGAGGTCAGGATCCAGTTGTGGAAGCTGTACCAAAGCGTGAGCACGAACGGCGCCTGCGTCATCACCGCCAGGTAGAAGAGCGCCGGCAGGAGCAGGAAGACCGCGCCCGCACGCTGCGTCCGCAGAGCCGCGAGACGGCGGGCGCCAAATCCGACCGCCCACGGGGTCGTCGGTTCGGAGCGCACGCTCATTGCGCGGAGACCATCCCGGGTCTCTGCGAATCAGGTGGGGATGGGCTGCAGGTCCCACCCCCACCGTGCTGCCCCCAGCAGGAGAGGAGCGTCGTCGCGTTTGTCTGTAGACCGTGGCTCATGGGTGTGCGGTGCTGCTCGGTTGAGGGCGGGCCCCAGTGCCCACCCTCAACCGAGCCCCTCCAGGAGGAGATGCGCGCCGTCTACTTCAAGTAGCCGGCCTGCTTCATGATTCTGGTCACTTGCGCTTGCGAGGTAGTGAGCGCCGAGTCAACGCTTGTGCTGCCGGCGAGCGCCCCTGCAAGGTTCTGCGTGACGAGCGTCCCGATGTTCTGGAACTCCGGGATGCCGACGAACTGCACGCCCGTGTACGGGACCTTGTGCAAGGTCGAGTGCGTCGGATCGGCCGTCAGCATCGAGTTCAGCACGATGCTCTCGAACGCTCCGGCGGCTTTCTTGTACGCCGGGTTCTTGTACGTCGAGACGCGCGTGCCGGGAGGCACGGACGCCCAGCCGTTCTTCGCGGCGACGAGCTTGATGTAGTCCTTGCTCGTTGCCCAGGTCAGGAACTTGAAGGCCGCATCCTGGTTCTTACTTGACGCCTCGACTCCGAGCGACCACGACCACAGCCAATGCGAGCCGAGCGGCGTCACTTTCGTCGGTGCGTACGCGAACCCGATGTCCTTTGCGACTTGCGACTTCGTCGGGTCGGTCAGCTGGCCTGCGGCGACCGTAGCGTCAACCCACATCGACGTCTTACCCTGTGCCATCGCCGTCTCGCACTCGGTGAAACCGCTGCTCGTCGCACCGGGCTCGCCCGACTTGCGAATCAGGTCGACGTAGAAGTTGGTCGCAGCCTTGAACGCCGGAGACGTCAGCTGCGGTTCCCACTTCATGTTGAACCACTCACCGCCGAAGGTGTTGACCACCGTCGTCAGCGGCGCGCCGAACTCACCCCAGCCGGGAAGGCCGCGCAGGCAGATCCCGTACTGGTTGGCCGACGGCTTGTTCAGCTTGGCCGCGAAAGCAGCAACCTGATCCCAGGTCGGGTGCAGCGGCATCTTCAGGCCGGCCGCGGCGAACAGCTTCTTGTTGTAGTAGGTCATCGAGCTCTCGCCGTAGAACGGCAGCGCGAACAGGTTGTTCTTGTACGAGAGGCCAAGGCGGACCTTCGGAATCACGTCCTTGAGGTCATACGCGCTCGCTGCGGACGAGCTCAGCTTCGCGAACGAGGGGTCGAGGCTGACGAGCCACTTGTTCTTGGCCCAGATCGGCACGTCGTACGTTCCGACGGTCGCGATGTCGAACTGTCCGCCGCCGGTCGCGACGTCAGACGTCACCTTCTGCCGAAGCGTGTTCTCCGGCAGCGTCACGTACTTCACGCCGATGCCGTACTTCTTCGTGAACACGGAAGTCAGCGACTGCATCACGATCATGTCCGGGTTGTTCACGGTCGCGATCGTGATCGTCGTAGCGTGGTGTCGTGTGGTGCGGGCGCTGCTGACTCCAACGAGCACCGCAAGACTGAGAACGATGACGCCACTCAGGCCCATCGCCGAACGGGACAAACGCATGCTCGCTCCCTTCATCGGGTTGCGACCCCCTCCATCGGGCGCCTGTGCTGCGGGGTGTTACCGGGTCACGCAGTAGGATTTATCCTCAACCGCGGCGCCTAATCGGGCAAGCGTGGGAGGCCACTGATTTTTGACCGGTTGTGCCCGGTTGCCGCTCGGTGCTTCGGCTCAAGATCGCCCGGCGCAGGGACAACGCGATCAGCCGGGTGCCCGGTGTCGCGGTTTTCCCTGCCGGGTTAGTGCCCGATCTCGACCGTGTCACCGAGCTTGATCAGCCCGCCGGCGAGGATGTCGGCGCGCAATCCGCCCCGGTGGACGAGCGGACGCAGGAGTTCCGGGCGGGCGAGCCGTTCGAGGTGCGAGCACGGCTCCGCGAGACGACGACCGACGCACTCGACGGAGCCCACCAGGAAGCGGTGGCCGACGAGTGCGTTCAGTGCGATATCGCGCGTCACGATGTTCCGTCGCGCCTGTTCCCAGGGCAGATCGATCTCCTCGAGCACCTCCGCTTCGACCAGCGTCAACTCGTAGCCACGACCAGGTCCGCTGAACGTGCCGCGACCTGCTGCGTATCGGTCGCCCTCGAGTCCGCAGCCGGCGATCGCGAGCGCTTCGTCGACCGCGAGCAGGGGCGCTTCCGCCTCCGCGGCCAGCAGCAGGCCCGCGACCGAACCGATTCCCGCATCGCTGCCGTAGGGCTTGTCGGTCGGCAGCTCCAGGTCGAGGGGCGCGAGCAGCCAGCCTGCCTCGATCGCGCCGCCGGCCGCGAGTGCGCGCGCCGGATCGAAGATCGGCCCGGACGGCGAGCCGAACATCACGACCGCATGGTCACCGTCAGCTGCCCGGACGCGTGCGAGCCACCGGCCGGGCCAGGCGAACGTCGCGGCACCGTCGATCGGGACGAGGCCGAGATTCCGTTCCGCGAGCCATTGCTTGAAGAACAGCAGTACGTCGCCTTCCGGCGGCGGCGGCGGCGTCCCGAGAATTTCCCGGAGGCAGTCGCCTAGCTCGACCCCGTACTGCGACATGGGGCCATCCTACGGAGAGGCACGCACGCCGATTGCGGTGTGCGCCGTCGACCGGCGAGGGTCAGTTCGGTTTGCCGCTTTCAATCCAGCGGCGGAAGAGGTCAACCTGTTCCTGCGGCCACGCGCGGTCGCACGGCATGTCCTTACGTTGGAGGCGACCGAGGATGGCGTCGGCGTGTTCGCTGACGTCATCGTGCGACCAGAGGTCGAAGAAGGACCGCATCGCTCGCCGGTCGCCTTCGCGGAACAAGGGTTTTACGTCGGTCTCGAAGCTCAGGGTCACGCTTGCTCCTTCCTCCCGTACCCGGCGAGTGCCTCCAGCAACGTCGCTTCGTCGTAGCCGCCGAGGTGAATGACGCCGTCGATGAACAATGTCGGGGTGCCTCGCACCTCGCCCGATGCGATTCCGCTCTCGACGTCCCGGCGTATCCGCCGCAGGACGTCAGGGCTGAACCGATCCTGGTCGAAGCGCGCGAGGTCGAGCTCGAGCTCGGTGGCACAGCGCCGCAGGTCGTCGTCCTCGAGCGCCCGCTGGCGCCGGAAGAGCAACGCGTGCATTTCCCAGAACCGCCCCTGGAGTCCGGCAGCTTCGGCTGCGGCGGCCGCCGCAAACGCGTGCGGGTGGATCTCCACGAGCGGGAAGTGGCGGAATGCGAAGCGAACACCGCCGCTCAGTCGTTGCTCGACGCGCGCGATTGCGCGAAACGCCTGGCGTGAGTAGGGGCATTCGTAGTCGCCGTACTCGAGGATCACGCGACCGGTCGGCGCGCCGCGAACATGATCGTCCGCGTCGAGCGGCTCGACGGTCGGACGACGCCGTTCCTCTCGCGTGGTCATCAGAACCCGACCACCTGCTTGATCAGGACGATGTCGATGCGACCCGGCAGCTCCTGGTGGATCTCGAGGATCTTGCCCACGGAGCTGTTCTGCCCGTAGGCGGCGATCGCACGCGTGTCCTCGAGCTTCAGGCTGTGCTCGTAGATCCGCTCGTGTGCTGCTGCCAAGGTCGGCACGAGCTTCTGCGCGCCGACGATGAAGATGACGTTGGTGGCGCCCCAGGCGTAGGAGGCAAGCTGGCTGCCGGACGCCGAGGCGATCACGAGCGTTCCGTCGCGGGTGACGGCGTGGACGCTGCCGAGCGAGTAGTCGGGCTGGCCCCCGATCGCCTTCATCTCCTGCAACTGGGTGGCGAAGTCGAGCGCCATCAGCTTGTTGCGCATCGACTCGTAGGGCCCGCCGTTGTTGATCGCCTCCGCGATGCCGGTCTCCTCGAGCGTGACCGAGGTGTTGGTCATCACGGACGAGCCGTCGGGGATGCGGGCGAGGACGGTTTCGCGTGCGGCGTCGAGGTCGTCGACGACTTCAACGCTGTAGCCGTGCTCTTCGAGCGCAACGACGGTCATTGCGAGCGTCTGGTCGTCCGGCAGTGTCGTGAAGCGGTCGGATCCTTGTGTCGTGGTCACTTGTCGGTCCTCCTTGGTTTGCCACCAAGGGTGGATCGGAGGGGCGCGTATCGCATCCGCCAGTGGCTAGGCGATCACGCCAGGAGCTCGCGGACGCGTGGGATGACCTGGGTGCCGTAGAGCTCGATGTTGGTCAGCAGGTCTTGGTTCGAGAGCCCGACCATGCCGTACTTCAGCTCGAAGCGGTTCGCGCCGAGAGCGGTGATGTTCTTGGCGATCTTCTGCGCGACGGTCTCCGGCGATCCGACGTAGAGCGCCCCTTGTGGCCCGACCTCGGCCAGGAATGATTCCTTGGTCGGGATCGCGAAGCCGCGGATCTTGCTCATGCGGCGGATCACCTCGTGGTAGCGCGGCCAGAACGCCTCGCGGGCCGCTTCGTCGGTGGCAGCGACGTGACCGGGTGCGTGCACTCCAACCGGGAGCGGGTCCCGCCCGAAGCTTTCCAGCGCCTCGCGGAAGAGCTGTGAGAACGGTGCGAACCGCGCCGGAGGCCCGCCGATGATCGCGAGCATCAGCGAGAAGCCGTACCGCGCGGCGCGGATCACCGACTGGGGGCTGCCGCCGACACCGATCCAGACCGGAAACGGGCCGGCTTCGAGGTGTGGCACGACGTTCTGGTCGACGAGCGCGGCACGCGTCTTGCCCTGCCAGCCAACGGGTCCGCCCTTGAGCAGTTCGGCGAAGAGGTTGGTCTTCTCTTCGAAGAGATCCTCGTAGTCGGCGAGGTCGTAACCGAAGAGCGGGAACGAGTCGATGCTGGAACCGCGTCCGAGGATGACTTCTGCGCGACCGCCGGAGACCGCGTTGAGCGTGGAGAAGCGTTGAAACACGCGGACGGGGTCGTCCGAGCTCAACACGGTGACCGCCGACCCGACGTGGATGCGGGTCGTGCGCGCGGCGATCGCGGAGAGCACGACGTCGGCGGCGGACAACGGGAAGTCATCAGTGTGGTGCTCGCCGATTCCGAAGAAGTCGATGCCGACCTGGTCGGCGAGGACACCGTGCTCGACGAGGTCGCGGATCACCTGGGCGTGTGCGAGCGGGCGGTCGTTCTCGTCGTGCGTCATGTCACCGAAGGTGTCGACGCCGAGAACAAGCGGGAATGTTTCTGACGGTGTTGTGGTCATAGGATGGTGCTCCTTTATGCCGCTTTGGCGTGCAGGGCTCGTTCGAACCGGGATCGATCGGTTGAGGCGCCGAAGACCGGGCCGCCGGGCTCGAGGAGCCGGCCGGCGCTCAGGCTCTCCAGCCGGACGGCGTCGTAGCCAATCCGCTCGATCAGTTCCGTCACAACGTCGACCGCGCCCGTGTCGTCGCCGGCGACCCCGAGCGCGCGGCGCCCTGGCGCACCCGCAGGGCGCCGGTCGTCGTCGAGCTCGTGGTAGCCGATGTGGTTGAGCGTCTTGACGACCGTCGACCGCTCGAGTCGCTGCTGAACGATCTCGCTGCTGCTGTACCGGCGATCTTCGAACAGCGCTTGAACGCCGTCGACAGGGGGCCAGTAGTTCATCACGTCAATGACGAGTTTTCCGGCGACCAGGTTGGGGTCGAAGCTCGCGAACTTGTGCAGCGGAATCGCGAGCACAACGACATCGGAGTCCTCGACGGCAGCGACCGCCCAGCGTGGCTCGGCTCCCGGTGCCAGCACGCGCGCAATGAGCGTGATCCGTTCTGGATCGCCCGAAGCCGCGATCGTCACGGGGTAGCCCGCGGCGAGCACGACCCGTGCGATCACCGGGCCGACGTGTCCCGCACCGAGCACGCCGATGCGCACGGCTTCGCGTGTCATGCCGGTGAGTGTCGGCCCGCTCTGACGTTTTCGCATCCGCCACTGGCCAGTCGTCGCAGCCTGTGCGCGGATAGGTAACGTCGACTTCGGGCTCATGGCTACTGTCACCCAGGTCCGAGCGCGCGCGACCGAGTTGACGGGCAGGCGCAGTGAATGCGGCGTGCTCGACCGGCTGATCGACGCTGTCCGGGCGGGCGAGAGCCGGGCGCTCGTGGTGCGCGGCGAGCCGGGGGTCGGGAAGACCGCGCTCCTCGAGTACGTCGTCGATCAGGCCGCGAGCTGCCGGGTCGCACGTGCCGTCGGTGTCCAATCCGAACTGGAGCTCGCCTTCGCCGGCTTGCACCAATTGCTGGCGCCAATGCTGGATCACCTCGACCGTCTTCCGGTTCCGCAGCGCGATGCGTTGCGGACGGTGTTCGGGCTCAGTGACGGCCCTGCGCCGGATCGCTTCTTCATCGGTTTGGCCGTGCTGAACCTGCTCTCCGACGCGGCCGAGGAGCAGCCGCTGATCTGCGTGGTCGACGACGCGCATTGGCTCGATCGCGAGTCGATGCAGGTGCTCGCGTTCGTTGCGCGTCGCCTGGAGGCGGAGTCGGTCGGGTTCGTGTTCGCCGCGCGCGAGCGCAACGGTGACGTCGCGGGCTTGCCGGAGCTTTTCATCGGGGCGTTGAGCGAGGTCGATGCGCTCGCGTTGCTGGACGCGGTCCTTACCGCGCCGCTGGACGCGCGGGTCCGCGGACAGATCGTCAGCGAGACGCGCGGGATCCCCCTCGCAATGTTGGAGCTGCTCCGCGAGTTGACGCCGGCGGAGCTGGCAGGCGGCTTCGGATTTCCGGGCGGCGTCTCGCGTTCGGCGAGCATCGAGGAGAGCTTCGAGCGACGGCTTGATGCCCTCCCGTCCGAGACCCGGCGCCTTGTGCTGGTCGCGGCCGCCGACCCACTCGGCGACCCGCTGCTCGTCTGGCGGGCGGCCGAGCTGCTCGGGATCCCGGCTCGCGCTGCCACGCCTGCAGCCGAGGCCGGCCTGCTCGAGTTCGGCGCGCGCGTGCAGTTTCGGCATCCGCTCGTGCGCTCGGCGGCCTACCGGTCGGCGCCCCAGGGCGAGAGGCAGGACGCGCACCGGGCCCTGGCGGAGGCCACCGATCCAGAGGTCGATCCGGACCGCCAGGCCTGGCACCGTGCCGAGGCGGCGCTCGGGCCCGATGAGGATCTCGCCTCCGAGCTCGAGCGATCTGCGTGCCGGGCGCAGCGGCGCGGCGGCCTGGCCGCGTCGGCGGCCTTCCTTGAGCGCGCGGCCATGCTGACGCCCGAGCCGGCTCGCCGCGTGGAGCGGTTGCTCGCGGCAGCCAGGGCGAAGCGCGATGCCGGTGCGCCCGAAGCCGCACTCGGATTGCTGGTCGCCGTCGAGGCCGGTCCGCTCGACGCCCTGCGAAGCGCCGAGGTGGAGCGGCTACGCGGGCACCTCGCGTTGATGGATCGACGCGGCAACGATGCCGCGCGGCTGCTCCTCAGCGCGGCCCGCCGCCTCGAGCCCCTCGACGCGGAACTGGCGCGCGAGACGCACCTGGAATCGCTGGGTGCGGCGCTGTGGGTCGGCGAGCTGGACGGGCCAGGTGGCGTGCTGGAGGCGGCCGAGGCCGCGCGTTCCGCGCCACTCGCTCCTGCACCGCTGCGAGTGGTGGATGTCGTGCTCGATGCTCTCGCGCTGCGGTTGATCGAGGGCCACGCAGCAGCCGCGCCGACGCTGACGCGCGCGCTCGAACTGTTTCTCGCGCCGGACGCCGGCACCGCCGAGTCCGAGCGCTGGCTGCGGCTCACCGCGGGCAGGGCCGGCGGCATGGCCGCGCTCGAGCTGTGGGACGCCGAGTCCTGGCACGAGCTCGCCGCGCGACAGGCGCAGTTCGCCCGCGACATGGGCGCGCTCGTGCACTTGCAGCTCGCGCTCAACCTCCTCGCGTGGACCCATCTTGCCGCGGGTGAGTTGACCACCGCTGCCCAGCTGTACGAAGAAGACCGCCTGATCGCCGAGGCGACGGGCAACCCTTCGGTTGTCCACAGCGAGATGATGCTCGCGGCCTGGCGCGGCGACGAGGCGCAGGCGTCCGAGCTGATCGGGGCCACGCTGCGCGACGCGGCCACGGGCGGTCTGGGCGGTGTCTCCGGGCTCTACGCGAGCTCGGTGCTCCACAACGGCCTTGGTCGCCACGATGTTGCACGCGACGCCGCGTGGCGCGCGTTCGACCGCGATCCGGTTGGATTCGGGTCGTTCCTCGTGTCCGAGCTGGCCGAGGCGGCGTCGCGGACCGGTGAGGTCGCGCTCGTCAGAACCGCGCTCGAGTGGCTGTCAAGGTGTGCGGCCGTGACGCCGACCGACTGGTCGCTGGGAACGGAAGCCCGAATCCGCGCCTTCCTCAGCGAGGGCGCCGAGGCCGATCAGCTGTATCGCGAGTCGATCGATCGACTCGGCCGCACCCGTCTTCGCATCGAGCTCGCCCGTGCACATCTGCTCTACGGGGAGTGGCTGCGGCGCGAGAACCGGCGAGCCGATGCACGCGAGCAGCTGTGCACCGCTCACGACATGTTGGCGGCGATGGGCGTCGGGGCGTTCGCCGAGCGGGCGAGGCGCGAGCTGCTCGCTACAGGTGCGACCGCGCGCAAGCGCACGAATGAGACGAGAGGCGACCTCACCGCCCAGGAGGCGCAGATCGCACGGCTCGCGTGTGATGGGCTCTCGAATCCGGAAATCGGCATCCGCTTGTTCATCAGTCCGCGCACAGTCCAGTACCACCTGCGCAAGGTCTTCCTCAAGCTCGGCATCAGCTCGCGCACCGAGCTCGACCGCGTCCTGCCACCGGCGTAAGCAGCCCAGGACTGGCCACTTGTGTTTGGCGAGAGATGCTCGCCTCCGTGAAAACGTCGGCGTATGAGTCGATCAGTGCCCTGACGCCGAGAAGTGCATGTAGTCCTTCGTTGCACCGCTCCAGCTTCCACCCCAACCCCAGCCGATCGAACGGAAGGCCGCGACAACAGCCGGCGTGACCATCCCGCGGCGCAACCGTGTGCGGTTGAGGTACGGCCGGCTGCTGGGATCGCGACTCATGCCGCAGCCCACGTACGGGTTCTCCACCGGGTTCAAGTCGACCGCGCGACCGTACGCGTGCTCCGACCAGCTGCCGGTGCCCTTGCGCACCTTGCTCGTGCACGGCGACGCGACCGCCTGCCGGCACTCGAAGGAGCCGGAGATGTCGTTGTCGGCCGGCCTCGAGCTTGCCGGTCCGTACGCGTCGGTGAGATGCATGTGGCGGATCGGGAAACGCAACTCGTAGAGCCTCCGGAACACGCGCGCGAGCGGGGCGGCGGCGTCCACGTTGACGACAAGCTGACCGGTGTGCGCGCGGTTGTCGAACCCCCAGTGCGTCACGGTCAGCACGCGAAGCTGCGCGAGCGACACGGGGCAGCCTTGCTGCCAGACACCGGCGCTTTTCAGCTCCGCACGAACGGGTGCGCTCAGTGGCCGGATCGTCGAATGGAACGATGCGACCGCGAGCGCGACGAGCGGAACGATGGCGAGACGGATCACTCCGTGGAGTGTGACGGATGTCACAAGGGGATGCGTCGCACAGATGCGTGAGCTCCGCAGCGTGTGTTGCAGGTAGCCATGCCTTCCATTCGCCTGCTACCGGGGTCCCGAAAGGGAGGCTGGCCACAAAGACAACCGGCGCAGGGTTTGCGATCGTTTAGTCATGACAACGACCGGAGCAACGACGATGACAGGGAGCTCGATGAGAGAGCTCGCGTACCGCATGATCGATGGCCTCGAGGTGACGCTCCTCTGGCAGCAGGCAAGCGACGACGTGATCGTCTGTGTTTGCGACCAGAAGTACGGGGCGTACTTTGAGATCCGCCCGCCGCGAAGTCGCGCGCTCGATGCGTTCTACCACCCCTATTCGTACGCATCGTGGAATGAAGTCGGCTACGAAGACGAGCGGCTCGCGGTCTGAGCGCCGCTATCCGGGCGTCCGGTCGCCCGGGAACTGCGGCTACCGTTTGCCCGGTGCGGTATCTGTCGCTCGATCTTCCGAAGCCAGTATCGAAGATCGGCCTTGGTACGTGGCAGTTCGGGTCGCGCGAGTGGGGCTACGGCGACCGCTATGCCAAGGTTGAGGCTGCGCGCATCGTCGAACGTGCGCTGGAGTTAGGGATCACGCTATTCGACACCGCCGAGATCTATGGACTCGGACGGAGTGAGCGCATTCTCGGTCGTGCGCTCCAAGGACACGGCGACGTGCCGTTCGTCGCGACCAAGATCTTCCCCGTCCTGCCGCTCGCGCCAGTCGTCGAGCAGCGTGGAGTTGCGAGCGCGCAGCGCCTCGGGTTGCGTCACCTAGATCTCTATCAGGTGCACCAACCGAACCCGGTCGTCCGGGACGGCACGACGATGCGAGGCATGCGCGCTCTGCAAGAGGTTGGGCTCGTGGGCGCGATCGGTGTGAGCAACTACTCGCTCGAGCGGTGGCGCCGCTGCGAGGTTGCGCTCGGCGGCCCGGTACTGTCGAACCAGGTGCGGTACAACCTCGTCGACCGGCGAGCGGAGCGCGATGTGATTCCCTACGCCGAAGCCCAGGGCCGCGTCGTAATCGCGTATAGCCCGCTCGCGCAGGGCTTCCTGTCGGGGCGCTACGACGCCTCGACCCGCCCAGCCGACTTCGTGCGTCGGCGAAGCAAGCTGTTCCGTCCGGACACGCTCAAGCGCGCGACAGCGCTGTTCGGTGCGCTGCGAGGGGTTGCGGACGCGCACGGCGCCACTCCGGCGCAGGTGGCGCTCGCCTGGGCGATCCGCCGCCCAAACGTCGTCGCGATTCCGGGAGCGTCCTCGGTGGAGCAGGTCGAGTCGAACGCGGCGGCGGCCGATCTGGATCTGCACGATGACGAGATCCGGGCGCTGTCGGACGCCGCGACCAACGTCACTTCGACGGTCTAAGGATCTCGTTCAGCCGTTCGAGATGTCGGTTGAGCCGGCCGGATTGGCTGAGGTTGATCGCGTCCTGCAGCTTGGACGGCCAGTTCGGTTCCGCCATGTCGTGTGTGTCCGTTGCGAAGTATTGGGCGAGCTGGGGACTCTTTGCATCGAGCAGCGCGCGCGTTGTAGCGATCCAGTCGTCGATCTCCGGGATCAACTGCACCGTTCCGTCCGGCGTGGCGTCGGAGATCGCCTGTTGCAGGTGAGTACGAAGACTGTTTCCGAGAGCGAGTTGTTCGGTGAGGTGTCTCTCGGCCGTGCGTCGTTCGGGCTGCCGCTCGCGTTGTGCGACGGATGCGCGTTCTTCTGGTTGGACGCGTTCAGGGTTAGGGTGCGACCGGTCGAGCGCCGAGGGAGTGCCGGCCCAGGTCGCGAGGGTGGCAATTGCGAACGCTGCGGCTACGCCGGCTGCGAGCGCGACGATCCAAGCAAGGACGTGAGTCGCGAGACTGTCGCCTCCGGTGAAGTACGTCGCCGAGCCGACAGTCACGAAGTTGCAGGCGGCGACCCAGACGAGGAACGTGCGCGTCGCAAGCCACGCGTCGGGTTGTGCAGATGCTCCTACCATGGCTGTCCTCTCCAAGTGCGGACTGCCTGCCGCAGGCGAAATGTACGCGCCACGGCCCGTCGGGCGCAGACGCCTAGCTCGCTGAAGCGGCACCGCCTGCAAGTGCCGTCTCGATCTTGCCGACCGCGCCTGCTTCGGCGTCGTCTCCTCCCGGCGCAGCAGCCGCAACGGAACGGGCGAGCTCGAGCACGAACGAACGGTAGGCCTCAACCTCATCGGGTGCTTTTGCTTCGAGCAGGGCGACGGCTGAACGCAGCGCATCGAGGGTGCCCGACTCGATTTGCTCGGGTGAACTCGTGACGCCGAAGCCCGTGCCGCGTCCCGCGGCGACCTGCTTGACGACCGCGCTTTCCGAACTCCCGCGTGCGGCCGCGACATGCTTGGCCAGCGCGCCTGCCTCCTTGAAGCTGTCGAAGAATCCTCGATCGCTGGTCGACACGAGCAGGCCGGCGCCCATGGCGCCCTTGTGCAGAGTCTCGATCTCGCTCTCGTTCAATACATCGCTCATCTCGGCACCTCTTTCCTCGGGTAGATCGAATGTGCCCGCATTTGTGTTTTCGACGCGCTTCATCTGGCCGGCGTTGAGGCGCTGTGGGGAACACGATCGCGTTCAGTCATGGGAGAGGGCGTAGGTCTTCGCCGAAGCCGCGACGGCCGTGCGGGTTAGCACCGTCGATTGAAATCCGGCTACGCATTCGTAGCGACCGTGTGACGGACAGTCGAAAGATGGTTTCACGACTGTGATCGCGCACGAGAAGTGGTGGTAGCGTCGCACGCCGTCCTGTCGTGCGGCGATGCCGCGACCGTCACAATCGGCGGCGGCGACGATCCAATTGCGAATCCTCCAACTTAGGGGCGGGCGCGCGAGGATGCGGTGTTCAAGTGTTGCAGTCGGCCATCGCGGCACGGGAGCACTGCGAGGTTGTGACGCCTTGTCGTGTCCGCAGCCGGCGAGCATGCAAAGCGACGCCGAACTCGCAGCGAGCGAACACCAAAGGGTTGGAGTGAGCCCCGTGCCCATTGGCAACTTTTAACCGCGCTGGCCCTCCCTGAACGTTTTCGTAGAAAACCGTGATCGCACCGTGAGGAACGCGGCGTGAGAATCCGTTAGACCAGCATTAGAAGCTGTTAGGTGGCGGTCTGTCCTCGCGTGTCCCGGCGATCAAGCCAAGCAGCGCCGACGGGCTTGTTCCGGCCAGGACGCGCAGCCGCGGCAATCGATACAGGTCAATGCGCTGGTTCGCCCATCCGGGAACCACCGTCGTGGCTCCGATGTAGCCCGACGACTTGACGACTGTCACCACCGCATCGTCGTAGCGTCCCGACGGATAGCAAAACCAATGGACAGGAACGTGGTAGCGCCGACGGATCACCATGCGTGCATCCCGCACCTCGTGCCGCAGCTGTGCGAGGTTCAGCGTCGGCAGATCGGCGTGGCTGAATCCCTGTGTATCGAGTTCCCATCCGGCCTGTACAAGCCGGCGCACTTGCCGGGTGTCCAGGCCGCCCTGCGATGGGGGAAGGCCCGATAGTTGGAGGTTCTCCACGGCGGGCCAGCCGAGGCGGCGCAAGATCGGAAATGCATTCATGTACTGCGACCGGTAACCGTTGTCGAATGTGATCACGATCGGGTGACTGGGGAACGGCGCGCGTCGCGCCACGGGCCGGACCAGCTGGTCGAGGGTGACGCCGCGGTACCCCGCCGCGGCGAGGGCACTCATCTGCGCCGCGAAGGCGGCCGGTAGGACATAGAGCCCAGGGAAGCGCACGTTCGGCGGCGCACGATTGATCACGTGATACATCAGGATCGGGACGCTGAAGATGAAGCTGCGTCTGCGAGCGGGCGTAGCTCGAGAACGCTTGAGAGGCGCGCCGTGGGTGGTACGCGGGCTGGGGCGCGGCGAGCTACGCCACACCTGCGCCCGCTTTGCGTCCGCACCACGAGGAGCCCGGAGCGGTACTCCCAGAAATGCTCCGCACGCCACGGCGACGTTGAGTGCGGCCAGCAACAGCGCCGCCCGGCGACGCTTCTGTTTCCGATGGCCCAACTCTCTCCGCTTCGCGCGGAGCAACGCGGAGCCGGCGAATGGCGTTTCCTTGCCAGCTCTGCGCATCCACCCAACCTAATGCGCGTCCGTGATCGCTCCAAGTCCAGTGAATCGAGACAACTCCCTAGCTGCGACCGAGGACCTCTAGATCGCGGGCAGGCCGTCGATGCTCGCGGCGTTCTTCTCCGCGATGTAGTCGTCGAACCCGCCGTCGCGTGCCTTCTTGTCGACCCACTGGTCGTACTGGGATCGCTTCCCCGTGAACTCCATGAGCGGGACGCCGTAACCGCACGAGTCGGCGACGCGTTCGACCTCGACGCGGATCACGGAGCGCACCGCGTGCTCCGGAGGATCGAACCGTGCCGCGAGCTCCTCGAAGCCCGGATCCTCGGGCAGCTTGACCGACGCGCGGCCGTGTAGCCGCACGATGCGCGGCGGGCCATCGAAGGCGCAGAACATCACGACGATGCGTCCGTTCTCGCGCGCGTGCGCGATCGTCTCGGCGCCGCTGCCGACGAAGTCGAGATAGCCCACCTCGAGCGGTCCGAGGATGCGGAACCAGCGCAGGTCGCCCTTCGGCGACACGTTGACGTGCCCGTCCTCGGCCAGCGGCGCCGTCGCTACGAAGAACAGGTGCTGCCGCTCGATCCACGCGGCGAGCTTCTCGTCGATCTCTTCGAGGACCTTGCCCACGCCTCGAGCGTAACCTGCGCGGCCATGTCGACGGTTCGGAAGGAGCTTGGCGGAGACGCTAGCGCGCCGTTAGCGCTTTCCCTGCAGCCACTTTGAGATCCGCAGTGTGAGCGGTGCCTTTCCCGGAAGAAACTTCGTCTCGGGCGGCGGCGCATGAAAGGGTTTGAGCGCGGCGGTGTCCGCGGATGCGATCTTCAGGGTCACCTCGCCTGGATAGATCGCCCCGACCTGCTCACCGGGCACATAGCGAATCTGTCTGGGTTGCCTCGACTCGACGGCCAGGCCGTCGAAGATGTCGCTCTGCTTATCGCCTTCGACCTGCGCGACCGTGCCGACGATGACGCCGTCGGAGGTGACCACATTCCACCCCTGCTCGACCTGCAACCACGAGACAGGATCGGTCATCGCCAACCACGCTAGCACCATGAAGACGCACGCACGAACACGACGCGGGCGGAACGCCCTCTAGCTGACCGGGTAGTTCTGGCGCCAGTTCGCTTCGGCTCGATCAAGTACCTCGGTCAAGGTTCGCCCTCGAAGACCGCGCTTCGTGTCGAGCGTGTAGCCGGTGCGCGAGATGTGGAGAGGGTCAGTCGGCTTGAAGCTGGCCTCGAAAAATCCGGGAGCTGTTTCGCGCACGCGGATTGTCACGTCGGGAAGCTCACGGGTCTCTTCAGGAACATCCATTCCACGATTGCTACTCGCCCGCAACCTGACCGTCAAGTGCGGAGCCACGCGAGTGTTGGACGGACATTTGCGAGACCTTCAATGTGGCCAGTAGGCAGTTGCCAAATAGGGCTTTAGTCGCGGCCTTGTCTCTGCGATGAGGGAAGGAGTAGGCTTGTGCTCTGGCCCTGCGGCCAGGATTCCGGCTGAAAGCCCGAAGTCCGTCGATCGAACCCTCTCGGGCGCGGGAGACGACAAGAGCCTAGGCAAACAGAGTTCGAGTTGCAGGGCCAGTTTGTTCACTGGTCCGGCGCCGCCCGAAGCACGACTCCCGTGCGCCAGCCCCGGCCGTGCAGTCGGTCTAATGGAGCAGCGTCGCGTTTAGCACTGCCGATAGCCAGTTGCAGTAGCGCGAGCGCGTCCATCCGCGTGTCTCCGCGAGGAGTTGGTGGAGTTCGGGGCTCGCGAGCGCCCAGACCGTGTCGGTTGCGGTGTCGGCGTCAACCGCGAGTGCGCCGTTCGCTGAGAGGGTCTCCACGAAGATCCGCAGGTTCTTGCGTCGTGCCGCGTGGATCCTCTTGAGGAACGTCGCGAGCTCCGGCTCGGCCCGCGCTGCGCCTGCGAGGACGGCCAGGAGCGGGCCGACGCGCTCGAGCCTCAACACGACGTCTGCGGCGAATAGGCGCAGCTGCTCGCGCTGATCGGTTTCGGCGGCGACGGCGCGGGGCCCCTCTTGTTCGAGGATGGGCGAGGTGTCGGTGCCGCGTGCGGCGCGTCCGACGAGCTCGACGAGGAGCGCGAGTTTGTTGCCGAAGCGCGCGTAGACCGTCTCGGGCGAGACGTCAGCTTCCGCGGCGATCACATTCACAGTCGCTGCGGCAAACCCGTGCTCGACGAAGACGCGCTCTGCGGCGGCGAGGACGCGTTCTCGCGTCTGCGCGGCCTGCTCTTTACGCCGCGCCGACCGGTATGTCCTCTTGACACTCTCGCTCATCTTTGACACTGTAACGCGGTATCCAATACAGTAAAGCTGTATCTAAATAGGAGTGCGCATGTCTGAGACACCTGAGTCCGTTGTTCGCCGCCTGATCGAAGAGGGCTTCAACGAGGGGAATCTCGAGGCCGCGGAGCAGGTGACCTCACCCGAGGCAGTCGAGCATCAGAGCTTCGGGCCGAACCACCCCGGGGGAGCGGAAGGCGTGAAAGCAGTCATCACGTCGCTGCGAAGCGCATTCTCAGATTTCCACCTCGAGATTCGGGACCTCACCGTCGACGGCGAGAAAGTGTGGCTGCGCATGGTCGGCACCGGCACAAACGACGGCTCGTTCATGGGCAACCCTCCGACTGGTCGCCAAATGCGAACGGACGTCTTCGACGTTTGTCGCGTAGCCGACGGAAGAATCGTTGAGCACTGGGGGGTCCCGGACCGACTC
>JAOPYY010000121.1 GCA_025964395.1 Actinomycetes bacterium
GTCAGCCACGAGCCGAGGCTGATCTCCGACACCTTCAGGTCACTGTCTCCGAGCTGTCTGTATCTCATGGGGATAGATCCTCACAGAGACGGTGCAGTTGCCGTCGGGACCACTCAGTACCGTGGCTTGCGATGGCGAAACCGGCGTCCCTCCAGCACGTGTGCACCGAGTGCGGGACGTCGACGGGCCGCTGGCTCGGCAAGTGCCCCGGCTGCGGCCAATTCGGGACGCTGCTCGCCGAGGCCGCGCCTGTGCGCGGGGTGAACGCCGCGCGCGTCGCGGCGCGCCCGCTGCTCCGGCTCGTGGACGTCGTCTCGGAGGAGTCCGAGCGGATCCCGACCGGGGTGCCGGAGCTCGACCGCGTGCTCGGCGGCGGCCTCGTGCCGGCGTCCGTCGTGCTCGTCGGCGGCGAACCGGGCGTCGGCAAGTCGACGCTGCTCCTGAGCGCGCTCGGCGCGATGTCGCGCGACCGGCGGGCGCTGCTCGTCACCGGTGAGGAGTCGGTCGCCCAGGTGAAGCTCCGGGCCGCGCGTCTCGGTGGCTGCGACAACGTCGAGATCCTCGCCGAGACAGAGCTGGACGTCGTCTGCGAGACGCTCGAGCGCGAGCGGCCCGCCGTGTGCGTGATCGACTCCGTGCAGACGCTCTGGTCGCAGGAGATCGGCTCCGCGCCGGGCTCCGTCTCGCAGGTGCGCGAGGCGGCCGGCCGGCTGCTCCGCGTGTCGAAGGAGAGTGGTGTCGCCACGTTCCTCGTCGGTCACGTGACGAAGGACGGGTCGGTCGCCGGCCCGCGCGTGCTCGAGCACCTCGTCGACTGCGTGCTCCAGTTCGAGGGCGACCGCTACCACGCCCATCGCATCCTGCGCGCGGTCAAGAACCGCTTCGGCTCGACGAACGAGATCGGCGTCTTCGAGATGACGGGTGCGGGCCTCGTCGGCGTCCCCGATCCCTCCGAAGTGTTCGGCCACACCCACGGTGGCGAGATCGGCGCGGCCGTCGCGTGCACGCTCGAGGGCACGCGGCCGCTGCTGCTCGAGATCCAGTCGCTCGTTGCGCCGAGCGACCTCGCGATGCCGCGGCGCGTCGGCACGGGCGTCGACCCGAAACGGCTCGCGATGATCGTCGCCGTGCTCTCGCGGCACGCCGGACTGCCGCTCGGCGGGGCGGACGTCTTCGTCAACGTGGCCGGCGGCGTCCGCATCGACGAGCCCGGCGCAGACCTCGGGATCGCCCTCGCGATCGCCTCGGCGGCCAAGGGCGTGCCCGTCCAGGAGGGCCTCGCGGCCTTCGGCGAGATCGGCCTGACGGGTCGCCTCAGGGCCGCCACGCAGACCGACCGCCGGGTCGAGGAATGCCGCAAATTCGGCAGTTCGATCGTGCTGGGCCCCGACTGCGAGACTTTGAGGCAGGCGCTCGCCGCCGGCCTGGCAAATTCTCAGAGCTAGCAGGGATTTTCTCGAAAAACCCCGGTTTTCCAGGGTTTCTGCTAGGATGGTGGCCTCGCCGGTGGAGCCTCAAGGGCCGCCGGCTCTTTCGCGACAGCAGACGGAAAGAGGCGCATTTGTACAAGGTCGGCGACAAGGTGGTGTATCCCCACCACGGTGCAGGGACGGTCGTAAAGCGCGAAAAGCGCGAGGTCCTCGGCGAGAAGCGCGAGTACCTCACGATCAAGATCCTGCACAACGACATGACCGTGAACGTTCCGGCCGACAACGCCGAGCGCGTCGGCCTCCGGAAGGTCATCGACGAAGAGGCAGTCAAGAAGGTCGTCAAGTACCTGACCTCGGGCGGCACCGAGATGCCCAAGAACTGGAACCGCCGCTTCAAGCACAACCGCGACAAGATGAAGACCGGCGACATCTACGAGCTCGCCGAGGTCGTTCGCAACCTGGCGCTCCGCGACGGTGAGAAGGGCCTCTCGACGGGTGAGAAGCAGATGTACGTGAAGGCGAAGAAGATCCTCGCCTCCGAGCTCATGTACGCGAAGACGATGAGCGAGGACGAAGCGCTCGAGTGGCTCGAAGAGACACTCACCGAGGGCGCGAAGCCGAAGCTGACGCCTGCCGAGAAGAAGGCCGCCGCCGCGGAGTCGAAGAAGACCGCTGCAGCTGCCAAGGCGACTGCTGCGAAGCCCGCCGCGAAGCCTGCGGCCGCTGCGAAGAAGGCGCCTGCCAAGACGACGACCACCACTGCGCGCAAGACCGCGACGGCGAAGAAGCCGGCCGCGAAGGCGACCGCGCGTTAGAGGTTTGATGTCGCGTCAAGCCTCTAAATGAGCGTGTGGGCCGTGCTCGTCGCCGCCGGGCGGGGAGAACGGCTCGGGGAAGACCGTCCGAAGGCTTTCGTCCGCCTCGGCGATCTTCCCCTGCTCGCGGAGCCCCTCCGCCGCCTCGACGAGAGCGGCTGGATCGACCAGATCGTGCTCGTCGCTCCGCCCGAGTGGGAGGAGCCGGCGATCCTGCTCGCCGAGGAGATCGGCGCCTCGAAGGTGAGCGCGTGCGTCCCCGGAGGCGAGACGCGGACGGAGTCGGTACGCGCCGGCGTCGCAGAGGTGCCGGAAGACGCGGCGGTAATCGTCGTGCACGACGCGGCACGGCCGCTCGTCTCCGAAGAGGTGATCCTGCGCGTGATCGCCGCGCTCGGCGAGGGGTTCGACGGCGCGGTCCCCGGACTGCCGCTCACGGACACCGTCAAGCGCCTGCGCGAGGGCGTCGTCGTGGAGACGGTCCCGCGCGACGAGCTCGTCACGGTGCAGACGCCGCAGGCGTTCGTCGCGCCGGTCCTCCGAGCCGCGCTGACCGCACTTCGTGTTGAGTCAACACAAAGTCCAACGGACTGCGCGTCGATCGTCGAGGCGAACGGCGGTCGCATCAAGGTCGTCGACGGCGACGAGAAGCTGCTTAAGGTGACGAACCGCGCCGATCTGGAGCGGGTCGCCTCGTGGCTGGTATCTGACACCTCTTCGAGCTGAGCTGAGAGCGTGAGT
Organism: Actinomycetes bacterium; assembly: GCA_025964395.1. Classification (GTDB taxonomy): domain Bacteria; phylum Actinomycetota; class Thermoleophilia; order Gaiellales; family Gaiellaceae; genus PALSA-600. The sequence goes on from JAOPYY010000121.1 coordinate 2,987, forward strand.
GAGCCCGTCTTGAACAATCAGGTGACAACAGTCGTCTTCGACATCGGCGAGACACTCGTCGACGAGACGATGATGTGGACGCGCGCTGCGGCGAGCGCCGGCGTGACGCCGCTCACGCTGATGGGCGTGCTCGGCGCGACGATCGAGCGCGGCGTGCACCACGGCGACACGTGGGAGATCCTCGGCGTCGAGCCTCCGGAGGGAACGTGGGTCGACGAGGACTGGTACCCGGACGCGGTGCCGTGCATCGAACGGTTGCGAGCTGCGGGCTACCGCGTGTGCGCGGTTGGCAACACGCCGCAGTTCGTCGAGGAGGACGTCGGGCTCCACGTCGAGGTGCTCGGCTCGTCGGAGCGGTGGCAGATCTGGAAGCCGGATCCGGCGTTCTTCGCGCGCATCGTCGAAGCAGTGGGAGTCGAGCCTGCGAAGATCGCCTATGTGGGCGACCGCGTGGACAACGACGTCGGCCCGGCGATCGCGGCCGGGATGGTCGGCGTGCACATCAAGCGTGGGCCGTGGGGCTACCTGCACGAACCGCCCGCCGCGGCGATCAAGATCAATTCGCTCGACGAGCTGCCGGCGGTGCTCGCGTGAGCTTCCGCGTCGGGATCGGCGTCGACGCGCACAAGCTCGAACGCGGCGTGCCGTTGATCCTCGGCGGCGTGCGCTTCGACTTCGACCGGGGGCTCGCGGGTCACTCTGACGGCGATGTGCTCGCGCACGCGCTCGTCGACGCTGTGCTCGGCGCGGCGGGCCTCGGCGACATCGGCTCGCTCTTCCCGTCCGACGACGAGCAGTACCGCGGTGCGGACAGCCTGGACCTGCTGCGCGAGGCCTACCGGCAGGTGCGCGAGGCGGGGTGGGTCCTCGTCAACGCCGACTGCGTGCTGATCGGCCAGGAGCCGAAGATCGCGCGCCGCCGCGACGAGATGCGGCAGCGCCTGTCGGAGGCGTGCGGCGGCGGCGAGGTCAACGTGCGCGCGACGACGATGGACCACATGGGCTTCACCGGCCGCGGCGAAGGGCTTGCTGCCCACGCTGTCGCCCTGCTCGAAACGCGTGTGATTGAGTCTGGGGCGTGAGCGAGACCGAGGTCTACGACCTGCGCGTGACCGTCGAGCGGATCGAGGGTCGATCCGTCTGCGGGCTCGCCGTCGGCGACTACTTCGAGGTGACGGAATCGAGCCGTGTGAGGATTCCCGAAGGCAAGCACTTCTGTCTCTACGCGCTCAGCTCGGTGCTCCCGCTCCTGCCGGCGAAGCAGCGGCAGATGCCACCGGGTGACTGGCTCGAGCAGGACAACTTCGTCGCGTGCCCGGATCCGGACGAGCGCACGATCATGCGAATCGAGCGGATCGGGCGCCGAACGATCCCGACGTCCGACCTGACGTGAGCGCGCGCGAGCTCGGGCTCGGACTGCAGAGCAACAAGCGGCCGGGGGACTACGCGGTTCTTGCTGCGATCGCGGAAGACGCCGGCTTCGACGTCATCACCGTCTTCAACGACCTCTTCTTTCAGCCGGCGCTGCCGGCGCTCCTCGAGATCGCGCGCGCGACCGAGCGCGCGCGCGTCGGCCCGTCGTGCCTCAACCCGTTCACGGTGCACCCGGTCGAGATCGCGGGGCAGACCGCCGCACTCGACCTCGCGTCGAACGGCCGCGCGTTTCTCGGGCTCGCGGCCGGCGCCTGGCTCGACCGCGTCGGCGTGGACGCGAGCCGTCCGCTGACGGCGATCCGCGAGGCCTGGGAGGTCGTTCGCAGGCTGCTCGCGGGCGACGACTCCGGGTTCGAGGGTGAGCGCTTCTCCCTCCAGCCCGGCAACACGCTGGCGTACGAGCCGCTCCGGCGCGAGGTGCCGTTGCTCGTCGGCACGTGGTCGCCTCGGCTGACCGCGTTCGCAGGTGAGCACGCTGCGGAACTGAAGCTCGGCGGTTGCGCAAACCCGGCGATGGTGCGGCTCGCGCGGGAGCGGCTCGGCTCGAGCGAGACGAGGATCGTCGTCGGCGCCGTCACGGTCGTCGACGAGGACGACGCAGCGGCGCGCGCGCTCGCCCGCGACGAGGTCGCTCTCTACCTACCGGTGGTCGCCGGGCACGACCCGACGGTCGACGTCGACGTGAACGCGCCGGAGATCTCCGACCAGGTGCTCGACCTGTTCGCGTTCGCCGGCTCGCCGGAGCGGATCGCCGAGCACGCGGAAGCGTTGTTCGCCGCCGGCGCAGACCGGGTCGAGTTCGGAACGCCGCACGGGATCGACGAGCGCCGAGGCGTAGATCTGCTCGGCACTCGTGTCCTGCCGCGCCTACGCCTGTAGCACGACCATCGCACCCGACAGGTCGTTCAAGACGTTGCCGCCACCCTCTGCGCACACGACGACGTCCTCGATCCGAACGGCGAAATGGCCGTCCCAGAGGATCGACGGCTCGTCCGTGAACGTCATGCCCGACTCGAGGGGCGTCTCGTTCTCCTCCGAGATGAAGGGCTGCTCGTGCACGTCGAGGCCGATCCCGTGGCCCATCCGGTGGCGGAAGAACTCGCCGAGCCCCGCCTCCTCGATCGGCCCGCGGCAGGCGGCGTTGACCTCGCGCGCAAGCGCGCCCGGCACTGCAGCTGCGCGTCCCGCTTCCTGCGCCGCGAGCATCACGTCGTAGGCGTACGCGTATTCCGGGTGGGGCTCGCCGCAGACGATCGTGCGGCCGAAGTCGGAGCAGTACCCGGCGTGGACCGCCCCGAAGTCGAACATCACCGCCTCGCCCTCCGCGATCGGCTCGAGGCCGCTCGCCATCGTCGAGTCGTGCGAGTTCTCGTAGCCGTAGCTGAAGATGTGCGTCGGGAACGACGGCGTGCGCGACCCGCGGATGCGCATCTGGTGCTCCACTTCTTCGGCGAGCTCCGCCATCGTGACGCCGGGCACGACCTTGTCGGCGCTCGCTGTCATCGCTTCGTCGCACATGTGCGCGGCGACCGTCATCAGCTCGAGCTCGAGTGGCGACTTGACGCGCCGGAGCTCGTTCACGAGCGGCGTCCCGTTCACGAGCCGCGTGCCGGGCAGCGCACCTTGCAACTCGAGCACCGCCTCGCCGTAGGTGCGCGCGCCGATCCCGACGGTCTTCACGTCGCCGAGCGCGCTCGTCGCCTTGCGGAAGAGTGCGCGACCGTCGTCGGTCTCGTTGACCGTGATCAGGTCGTCCGGCTCGTTGCCCCAGAGATGGAACAGCACGAACATGCGCGGCAGGACGTACACCGGCTCGCGACCGGGAACGATGAACGCGCCCGTCACCCAGCCGTGCGCGTACGAGCTCTGCCCGAAGCTGGGCAGGTCGCGCTCGAGGCCGGTCAGGTACTCGAGGTCCGACGACGGCGGCACAAACAACGCGTCGATCCCCTGCTCCTCCATGCGCTCGGCGAGCTTCTCCCGGCGCGTGGCGTATTCGGTCTCCGGCAGATGTGCGGTCATGTGGCGGTCTCCCTCGGGTTTAGGGGTGCAGTGGGTCGGGTTTCGGGGTCGCGCAGGAAGCAGGCGGCTGTGCGCTCGGCGCCGAGGTCGTACAGCGGCGGAACCTCGGCCACGCAGCGGTCGAAGACGTGGGGGCACCGAGGATGGAACCGGCAGCCGCTCGGGGGCTGGGCAGGATCGGGCACCTCGCCCGGGAGCGCCTCGGGGAGAACGCCGGCGCCGTCCGCGTGGGGGATGGCAGCGACGAGCGCCTCGGTGTACGGGTGCTGCGGCGCCTCCCACAACGTGCGCGTCGGGGCGGTCTCGACGACGACACCGAGGTACATGACGCTCACGACGTCGGCGACGTGATTGACGATCCCCAGGTCGTGCGAGATGAGCAGGAGAGCGAGCCCCCGGTCGCGCGCGAGCCGGACGAGGAGATTCGCGGCCTGGGCCTGCGCGGAGGCGTCGAGCGAAGACAGAGGCTCGTCGAGGACGACGACGGAGGGATTCGCAGCCAGCGCGCGGGCGATCGCGATGCGCTGCCGTTGCCCGCCTGAGAACTGGTGCGGGTAGCGACCGACCGCGGCGGCGGCGATGCCGACCTCGTCGAGCAACGCGGTCGTCTGCGCCTGGTGAGAGCCGCTCGGCACGCCTGCGAGCGTGAGCCCGTCGGCGATCTGCGCGCCGATCGTGCGGCGGGGATTGAGCGAGGCGAACGGGTTCTGGAACACCATCTGCACCCGCGCGTCCTCGCGGCTCCGTGCCTTGCGGCGGAGCGGCGACAGCGGACGGCCGTCGAGCAGCACCTCTCCGGCTGCGCGCGGCACGAGCCCGACGGCTGCCTTCGCGAGCGAGCTCTTACCGCAGCCGGATTCGCCAACGAGGCCGACGATCTGCCCGCGCTCGACCGAGATGCTCGCGCCGGCGACCGCGCGCACCGGCCCCCGTCCGCGGTCGTGGTAGACGACCTCGAGGTCACGGATTTCAAGGGCGCTCATGCGGGACGGAACGGGTCGACGTGGCAGGCGAGCAGGCGCGACTCCGAGACGGCGACGAGCGGCGGCACCTCGACCCGCGACTGATCCGATGCATACGGGCACCGGGGATGGAACGCACAGCCCGAGGGACGCGCGCGCGGCGTCGGGGGCGACCCGGGGATCGCGATCAACGCGGTGCCCTCGGCCGCCTCCGGGTGGGGCAGCGCGTCGAGCAGCGCGCGCGTGTACGGATGCCGCGGCGCGGTCAGCAGGTCGTGCGTCGGGCCGGACTCGACGATGCGCCCGGCGTAGAAGATCGCCACCTCGTCGGCGATCGACGACATCACGCCGAGGTCGTGGGTGATCAGGATCACCGACAGGCCGTTCTCGCGCCGGAGCCGGTCGAGCAGGCGCAGGATCCCGGCCTGCACGGTGACGTCGAGCGCGGTCGTCGGCTCGTCGGCGATCAGGAGCTTCGGCCGGGCCGCAAGTGCGATCGCGATCGCGATGCGCTGTCGCATCCCGCCGGAAAACTGGTGCGGGAACCCGTGCAAGGCGTGCTCGGGGTCGGGGATGCGCACCTCTTCGAGAAGCTCGACCGCGCGCTTCGCGGCAGCCGAGCGAGACGCGCCCTCGTGCGACCGCACGTGCTCGGTGAGCTGCTTCCCGATCGAGAGCATCGGGTGCAACGACGTGAGCGGGTCCTGGAAGACCATCGCGAGCTCTGCGCCGCGCACCCTGCGCAGCGCACGCGAGCGCAGCGAGAGCAAGTCTTGCCCGCCATAGTTCGCGCGGCCGGAAGTCTGCGCTCCTGCGGGCAAGAGCTGCATCAGCGCGAGGACGGAGATCGTCTTCCCGCTGCCGGACTCGCCGGCGACCCCGAAGACCTGGCCCTGCTCCACGGCGTAGTCGACGTCGTCGACGATCGTCATCGGCCCGCTGTTCGTGGCGAGCGTCACCGTCAGCCCTTGCACGTCGAGGAGCGTGCTCATTCGGCGTCGCCTCCCTGCGACCACGACGACTGCGGGTCGAGCGCGTCGCGCAAGGAGTCGCCGAGGAAGTTGAACGCGAGGACGACCGTGAAGATCGCGAGGCCGGGGAACGTGCCGATCCACCAGTACTGGAAGTACTGCGTTCCCTC
>JAOPYY010000150.1 GCA_025964395.1 Actinomycetes bacterium
CAGGACTTGCGGCGCCCCGGCCCACTGGGCGCGTTGCGCTTCCGGCTGCCGCCTTCCTTGCGATCACGATCCGATTTCGGTGCTGCCAAATCCTTCTCCTTAGAACGGAATGTCGTCGTCGGAGCCCTGGAAGTCCGCGTCGGAGCCTGCCGACGCGCCCGCGGGCACGAACTGGTTGCCGCCGCCGCCACCACCGGCGGTTTCGCCGTCGCCGCGGCCGCCGAGGAACTGCACGGAGTCGGCGATGACCTCCACGGCCTGGCGCTTGGTGCCGTCCTGGGCATCCCACTCGCGCCACTCGAGACGGCCGTCGATTGCGACCGGCCGGCCCTTCGCGAGGTACTGCGCGCAGCTTTCGCCCTGATTGCCCCAGACAGTGATGTCGAAGTAGTTCGGCTTCTCGGTCCACTCGCCGGTGGAACCGTCCTTGCGGCGCGTGTTGACCGCGATGCGCAGGCTGCAGACCGCCATGCCGGAAGGCGTGTGGCGCAGCTCGGGATCGCGGGTCAGGTTGCCGACGAGCACGACGCGGTTGATGTTTGCTGCCATTTCTCGCTCCTCTCCTACGGGTCGATCCAGGCTACTCCGCAGCCCCGTCGGTGTCATCGGCCGGGCGAGCGGTGTCGCCGTCGGCCGGGGCCGAGTGGGAGGCAGGCGCGCCAACCGGGATCTGCGACGGGGCCTTCGTGTTCGTCGAGCCCTTGACGCGGCGGTAGGCGCCGTAGCGCATCACACCGTCCGTGATTTTCAGCACGCGCGTGATCTCGGCCAGCGTCTCGGCCGGCGCGCTGAAGAGGAGGAGGTGGTAGACGGCCTCGCCCTTGTGATCGATCTCGTATGCGAGGCGGCGGCGACCCCACGGCTCGTGGCCGTCCCAGGATCCCTGTGCCCCATCGACAGAGTCGCGGATGCGCTGGATGATCTCGTTCCCCCGCTCTTCAGCGAGTTCAGGGTCCAGCAGCAGCATAATTTCGTAATCGTTCAAACCCGAATTCTCCTTCCCATGGACTGAATCGGCCCCGCTTCCTGAACGCCGCTTCGGGGAGACGGCGCGACGAGCGGGACGAGAAGCGGCGGCAGTGTAGCATCGGCCCAATGAAGCGCCTGCTCGCTCTCGTGGCCGGTGGCCTGGGGCTGAGAGCGTTGTTGAGACGGCGCTTGCGGCCTGCACTTTCGCCGTCCCCGGCCGAGGATCTCCGCGCGAAGCTCGCGCGGACGAAGACGCAGCCGGCCGAGCCCGAGAGTCAGTCCATGCCGGCGCCCGAGCCTGAGCAGGAACCCGAGCCGGAGCCGGAGCCTGAGCAGGAACCCGAGCCTGAGCCTGAGCCCGAAACTGTGGACTCCCGCCGCGCCGACGTGCATGCGAAAGCACGCCAGGCAATCGACGACCTCGGCGGAAGCTAGACCGCCGCGAGCAGCGCTGCTCGTTCGGCGGCGGTCAACTGCCGCAACGGCGCACGCACGTCCTCGCGCATCGGCACGCCCTTCGAGGCGACGACTGCTTTCAGCGCCGCGTGGCGCGGCCAGCGCTCGACGACGGCGCGCAGCTCGCCGGCGGCGGTCGAGTCGCCGCTGCGGACCGCCTCGACGACCACCTCGGGGAACGCCGCGGCGAGGCCCGACACGGCGCCGGCGGCCCCGGCGGCGAGCCCTTCGCCGATCAGCGCCTCGGCGCCGATGAAGACGTCGAGACCTTCGAGCAGATACGGGGCGACCTTCGCAAACGGCGCGTCGCTCACCTTCATCCCCGCGACGTTGTCGACCACCTCGCGCAGCCGCTCGACCACCGAGACGGGGATCGCATAGCCGGAGGCCTTCTCGAGCTCGTAGACGTAGAACGGCAGTGGCGCGCAGGCCCGCGCGGCCTCGACGAAGTGCGCGAGCAAGGCGTCGTCGTCGAGCGGGAAGTACGGCGGTGCGATCACCGCGACTGCCTCCGCTCCCGCCTCCGCCGCGTGCGCGGCGAGTGCAGCGGTGTCGGTCGTCGATTGCGCTCCGCAGTGGGCGAGCACGGACAGCGGGCCCGTTACTGCGTTTGAAATAGCCCTTTTCCGTTCAGAAAACGATAAGAGAATGCCTTCGCCCGTCGTCCCGTGGAGCAAGACTCCGTCGACGCCGGCGTCTCTCAGAAAGATGAGGTACGGCTGGAGAGCGTCGTCGTCGACCTCAGCTCCGCTCGCGCGGAGCGGCGTCAGTGCGGCTGCGATCGTCCTGGCCATCGCGGCGATGCTAGTGGCGTCGACGGCCCAGGCGTCGGATCTGGTCGACGTCAACGCCCAGGCGATCACCCTGAAGGTTCACGGCAGCCGCGCCCTGGTCGAGTATCGCGCGCACGGGAAGGCGCGCCACGTTCTCGTCTGGGGCGCCGTCAACGCGCGAACGCCGGAATCAGGCCTCCCGCAGGTCCGTTTCAAGCACGACTACTCCGGTGGCCTCAAGCTCGAGCACCGCGCGATGTGGGTGTCGTTCAAGGACCAGTGCCGTCCGTACGACGGGCCTCCGCTCGTCTACCTCGTGACGGCCTGCAAGGCCGCGGACGGGTCCTACTGGGCCCTTCAGAGCTGGCAGCGCAACCTGCCGCATCGTGGCTGGGATCCGTGGACCGACGGACAACGCCAGTGGGAGCTCCGGCTCTCCCACTGGAACGGCGAGATGGCCCACCTCGAGCTCTACGCCGACTGGGCGTTCCACGGGGACGCCCACGACATGTTCGGACGGATGACGTATGGCGGCATGCCGGTCCACGGTTTCCACACCACGTTGAACGGCGAGCCCACGGACTCCTACGGTCGCAGCCTCTATATCGACACGTTCGACTCGGCGTACGGCGCCGGCTGGAAGCGTGAGACGTCGATCGTGTTCCGCAAGCCGAGCGGCGCGTTCTGTTACTCGTTCTGGCCGACGCACGACGTGTCACTTCCCGGTAAGCCCGCACAGCCGGAGGGTCATGGAACGAAGTACCGCATCAGCGTCGTCGGTCCCGGAGTGACGCCGGACGTTTCGACGGAGACGCTTGATCTCGGAACGTATGACCCGCAGGTCGAACGGCAGCAGGACGTGCTCTTCACGAAGGTGATCGCGGGCGACAAGTTCTGCGCGACGCAGCATTAGGATCGGTTCGTGGCCGTCCAGGTTGCGAACCAGCCGCCGCCGCTCCGTGACTACAACGTCGTCGCGGCAAACGCGCCCCTGCTCGAGGCGCTGCGCCGTGAAGGGGCGGCGTGGGCGGAGGACGACCTGCTTGCCTTCGGCGCGGAGCTTGGAGGCGAGCCGCTCGAGTGGGGGCGCCTTGCGAACCAGCACCCGCCGGTCCTGCATGGGCACGACCGCGTCGAGTTCCATCCCGCGTGGCATTCGCTGCTCGCGCTCGGGATCCGCGAAGGGCTGCAGCGCCCGGGGTCGCACGTCGCGCGCGCGGCCAAGTTCATGGCGCTCGCGCAAGTCGAAGCCGGCGTGGGCTGCCCGCTCTCGATGACGCACGCCGCGGTGCCGACGCTGAGGCTCGAGCCGGCGCTCGCCGCAGAGTGGGAGCCGCGCGTGACCGCCGGCGAAGCGCTGATCGGGATGGCGATGACCGAGAAGCAGGGCGGTTCCGATGTGCGCGCGAACGAAACGGAGGCGCGCCCTGCCGGTGACCGCGAGGCGACGCTGCACGGGCACAAGTGGTTCTGCTCGGCGCCGATGTCGGATGCGTTCCTGATCCTCGCGCAGGCGCCCGGCGGTCTCTCCTGCTACCTCGTCCCGCGCGCCGACAACGGGATCGTGATCGAGCGCCTCAAGGACAAGCTCGGCAACCGCTCCAACGCGTCGAGTGAGATCCGGCTCGACGGCGCGTGGGGTCGCCTCGTCGGCGACGAAGGGCGCGGGATCGCCACGATCATCGAGATGGTCGTACACACGCGGCTCGACTGCGTGCTCGGTTCGGCGGCACTGATGCGCGAGGCCGTCGCGCAGGCGATCCATCACTGCACGCATCGGGTCGCGTTCGGGAAGCTCCTCGCCGAGCAGCCGCTGATGCTGAACGTGCTCGCCGACCTGTGCGTCGAGTCCGAGGCGGCGACGATCGGCGCATTGCGGCTCGCGCGTGCGTTCGACGAAGGCGACGAGTTCCGCCGCGTCGCGACCGCCGTCCTCAAGTACTGGGTGTGCAAGCGGGCGCCGGGGGTCGTCGGAGAGGCGCTCGAATGTCTCGGAGGCAACGGCTTCGTCGAGGACAGCGGCCTGCCGCGGCTGTACCGCGAGAGCCCGCTGAACGCGATCTGGGAAGGAAGCTCGAACGTCCAGTGCCTCGATGTGCTGCGCGCCGTGCGCCGCGAGCCCGCGTCGGCTGCTGCGTTCCTTGCGGAGCTCGACGAGCGCGATCGCGCACCGGTCGAGCGCGCGCTCGCCGAGGCGGACGAGCACGGCGCGCGGCGCCTCGTCGAGACGATGGGCGTTGCGTTGCAGGCGACGCTGCTCGATCGCCACAGCGATCCGGCGATTGCAGCCTCCTTCCGTTCGCGGGAACGGTTCGGCGCGTTCGGCACTCTCCCCGCGGGACTACCGCTCGCCGCGATCGTCGAGCGGAACCGGCCGAGCTAAAGACCCTGGTCGACCATGTCGAGCAGGCGCTCGATGATCGCGTGCGTCTGTTTGTTGTTCAGTGCGCGCAACGGCCCGTCGATCAGCAGCATCGCGAGCCCGTGGACCGACGACCAGGCAAGGAACTCGGCCCCCGGCCGGCGCTCCTTGGGCAGCGCACCTGCTTCGACCAGTTCGTCGAGCACGGAGCCGAGCAGCAGGAACGGCGACAGCCCGCTGGCTCCGGCACGCGCAGGGTCGCCGACATTCTCCAGGTCGGGTGACGCCGAGAACGCGGTGCGGAAGAGCCCGGGCTCCTTCTGCGCGAAGCGCAGGTAGCCGATGCCGACCGCGCGCAGTCGCGCTCGCGCGACGTCGGCCGGATCGCCGGCGGCCCGCACCGTTGCGAGCTCTTGCTCGATCGCGACGGCGAGCGACGACTGCGCGGCCGAGCAGACTGCTTCCAGCAGTGCCTTGCGGTCTGCGAAGTGGCGGTACGCCGCGTTCGGCGCGACGCCGACACGGCGCGTCGCTTCCCGCAGCACGACGGCGTCTGGGCCGCCGGTCCGCGCCAGCTCTGTGCCCGCCGCAACCAGTGCGTGCTTGAGATCCCCGTGGCGGTAGGTGCTGCGTTTCGGCGGGAAGAAAGTGGACATTGTGGACACTGTCCACTATACGCGGTATGGTGCCCGTGACAAGCCCCCGATCAAGGAGATCGACCTGATGAGTGAGCACGACCGCACGCGTTGGCTGGCCCTGTACGTCCTCTGCGCCGGGAGCCTGATGATCGTTCTCGACATGACGATCGTGAACGTCGCGCTCCCGTCGATCCGGGCCGACCTCGGCTTTACCGAGACGTCCCTCGCGTGGGTCTTGAATGCCTATCTGCTCACCTACGGCGGGTTCCTGCTCCTCGGCGGCCGCCTCGGCGACCTCTTCGGCCACCGGCGACTGTTCCTTGCCGGCATCGCGGTTTTCACGATCGCCTCCGCTGCCTGCGGCCTCGCCAACACGCAGGGCCTGCTCATCGCCGCGCGCGCGCTGCAGGGAGTCGGCGGCGCCGTTGCGTCTGCCGTTTCGCTCTCGCTGATGATGAACCTCTTCACGTCGCCCGCCGATCGCGCGAAAGCGATGGGGGTGTTCGGCTTCGTCGCCTCCGGTGGTGGCAGTATCGGCGTGGTGCTCGGCGGCGTGCTCACCGGCACGATCAACTGGCACTGGATCTTCCTGATCAACCTTCCGATCGGGATCGCCGTCGTGTTCGCCTCGGTGAAGCTGCTCCCGAAGGCGCACACCGTGATGCAGCCGGGTCGCATCGACTTCGCCGGTGCGATCACGGTCACCGCCGCGCTGATGCTCGCCGTCTACGCGATCGTCAACGGGAACACGAATGGTTGGACGTCGGGAACGACGCTCGGGTTGCTTGCCGGAGCCGTCGCGCTGTTCGCGGTCTTCCTCGCGATCGAGTCACGCATCTCCGTTCCGCTGATCCCGCTTCGGCTCTTCCGGCTGCGCAATCTCTCGACGGCGAGCGTGGTCGGCATCCTCTGGGCGGCGGCGATGTTCGCAGCGTTCTTCCTTTCCGCGCTCTACCTCCAGGTGGTGCTCGGCTACTCGCCGCTGAGGGTCGGGCTCGCGTTCCTGCCGTCGAACGTCGTGATGGGAGTGCTGTCGCTCGGGTTCTCCGCGAGGATCGTCATGCGCTACGGCATCAAGCGCCCCCTCGCGGTTGGACTGTCGCTTGCGGCGATCGCCCTCCTGCTCTTCGCGCGCGCGCCGGTCGACGGGAACTTCTTTACCGACCTGCTCCCGGGGATGCTCCTGCTCGGCGTCGGCGCGGGGATTGCGTTCAACCCTGTGTTGCTCGCCGCGATGAGCGACGTCGCGCCGGAGGAATCCGGACTTGCCTCGGGTGTCGTCAACACCGCGTTCATGATGGGCGGTGCGCTCGGGCTCGCCGTGCTCGCGAGCATCGCGGCCTCGCGCACGAGCAGCTTGAGGGCTTCGGGTCACAGTGAGCTGCCGGCCTTGTTGGGCGGCTATCACGCATCGTTCCTCGTCGGTGCGATCTTCGCGCTCTCGGCTGCCGCGATCGGCGTCGCGTTCTTCCGCACGAGCAACGCGACGGCTCCCACGCATGCGGAAGGCGTGGCCCTCGCCGAAGGAGGTCATTGATGTTCAAGCACGCGAACGCGTTCTCAGGATTCTCCGTCGACGACCTCGAGCGCGCGAAGCAGTTCTACGGAGAGACGCTCGGTTTGAACGTCTCCGAGAATCCCGCCGGCCTCGAGCTCCAGCTGGGGAACGGCGCGACGGTGTTCGTCTACCCGAAACCCAATCACGAACCTGCGACGTTCACGGTCCTCAACTTCCAGGTCGAGAGCGTCGAGCAGGCTGTCGACCGGCTGACCGCAGCCGGTGTGCAGTTCGAGCGCTACGACGGGATCGAACAGGACGACAAGGCCATCTCGCGCGATACCGGTGGCCCGACCATCGCGTGGTTCAAGGACCCGGCGGGGAACATCCTCTCGGTGCTCGAGATCCCGAGCTAGCGGAGACCCGCTCGCTGTTAGCTCGCCGTTAGCGACCTCGTCGAGGCTGTGGCGCATGAGCTGCGCACGCCCAACGATCCGTTTGCGGGCCGCGGTCGTCGCGGCGGCGGCGCTCGCGGCAGCGCTCGCGCTGGTTGGCGGTGCAGGCTCGCGGAGTGAGGTGTGGCCCGGGAAGAACGGACGTCTAGCGATCCAGGCGACAGAGCGGGGCGCGAGTGAGTACGCCCCGTCCAACATCTTCCTCTTCGAACCGAACGCCTACGGCTATTTCATCCAACTCACGCACGGTGACGCGTTCGACGCGAATCCGACGTGGTCGCCGGACGGGACCACGATCGCGTTCGACTCGAATCGCGGCAAGTCAGATGTGAACGACCACGACCTCTGGGCGGTTCATCCCGATGCGACCGGGCTGAGGCGAATCACGTCCGGTCCGTCGATCGACATGGACCCGAGCTGGTCGCCGGATGGCACGAGGTTGGCGTTCTTCAGCGACCGCGCCGGCAACGACGACATCTGGGTCGTGAACGCAGACGGCACCGGCCTCACGCAGCTCACGACCGACAAGCACCTCGACTGGGACCCGGCCTGGTCGCCGGACGGGACGCAGATCGCCTTCGGCAGCTACCGGACCGGTGCCGAGCGCCTATGGGTGATGAACGCGGACGGGTCGAACCAGCACATGCTGACGACCGGGCCCGGCCAGGATCGCCACGCTGCGTGGTCGCCGGACGGGACGAGGATCGCGTTCGACTCATCGCGCGTGGGGAATTTCGATATCTACGTGATGAACGTCGACGGGACGAACGTCAAGAAGCTCACTAAGGACAAGGTGATCGACGCGCGGCCTGCGTGGTCGCCGGACGGGCGCTGGCTGATGTACCAAAGCCAGCTCGACAGCGCGGGCGGCCGCGACCTCTACATCATGCGGCCCGACGGGACGAACCCGGAGGAGTATTCGACGGGCGGCCAGTGGGTCACGTCGCCTGACTGGCAGGTCGTCTCCAAGCCGGACCGCTGCAACGCCATAGGAACAGCATTCGCCGACGACATCGAGATGTTCGAAGGTAACGATGTGATCTGCGCGCTGGCCGGCAACGACGTTGTGAAAGCGGGCGCAGGCAACGACACGATCAGCGGCGGTCCCGGCAACGACGTGATCACAGGCGGCCCCGGCCGCGACGTCATTTCGTGCGGAGCCGGCCGTGACGTCGTCATCGGTGCGACCGCGGCCGACGTCGTGGCCAAGGACTGCGAGATCAAGCGCCGCTGATGGGGACGGAGCGACCCCGGAGTCGAACCGAGCAAGCGTGGGGTTGCCACGCCGTACTGGTTTTGAAGACCAGTTGAGGCACCGGCCTCTGCCGCTCCAAGACAGGGATCGTACGGACGTGAGGTGGGGTGCGCGCCAGTATTTGCG
>JAOPYY010000203.1 GCA_025964395.1 Actinomycetes bacterium
TCGACGATCTTCACCTCGTTGTCCTGGACGACGTAGTCGACGTCGCGCTTGTAGAGCGACTGCGCCTTGAGCGCCTGGATCAGGTGGTTGACGAGCTGGACGTTCGCCGGGTTGTAGAGGTTGTCGACACCGAGCGCGCGCTCGACCTTCTCGATCCCCGTCTCGCCCGGGGCGATCGTCTTGTGCTTCTCGTCGTAGAGGTAGTCGTGCTGCGACTGCAGCGCTTCGTCCTCGAGCTTCGTGCCCTTGGACTGCGCGCCGTCCAGCGCCGTCACGATCCGCGCCATCTCGTAGTAGGTTTTTGCGGCGGTCGTCGGCTCGCCGGAAATGATCAGCGGCGTGCGCGCTTCGTCGACGAGGATCGAGTCGACCTCGTCCACGATCGCGTACTGATGGCCGCGCTGCACGACCGCCTCGATCTGCGTCGCCATGTTGTCGCGCAGGTAGTCGAAGCCGAACTCCGAGTTGGTGCCGTAGGTGACGTCGGAGTTGTAGGCGGTGCGACGCTCCTCGAACGGCATGTTGTTCTCGATGTAGGCGACCGTCATGCCGAGGCGCTCGAACACGCCGCGGTTCCAGGCTGCGTCGCGCTGGGCGAGGTAGTCGTTGACCGTAACGAGGTGGACGCCGGTGCCCGGGAGCGCGTTCAGGTAGAGCGGCATGCTCGCGACGAACGTCTTGCCCTCACCGGTCTTCATCTCGGCGATGTCGCCCTCGTGGAGGACGATCCCGCCCATCATCTGGACGTCGAAGATGCGCTGGTCGGACTCGCGCAGGCGCGCCTCCCGCACGGCGGCGAAGGCCTCGAACAGCAGGTCCTCGAGCGTCTCGCCGTTCTCGAGGCGCTCGCGGAATTCGGCGGTCTTGCCGCGCAGCTCCTCGTCCGAGAGCTTCTGGAACTCGGGCTCGAGGGTCGCGATGTAGGCACCCTGCTCCGCCAGGCGCTTCATGCGCCTGCCCTCGCCGAAGCGAAGGGCCTTCTCGAGCGTTCCGGATCCGATTGCGGGCATCCCGACAGGGTACCGAGCCTGCCGGGCCTCGCTACGACGCGAACAAGCGCCTCATTGAGCGCTAGAGATCATGCGCGCTCCGGGCTGCTGAAGGGGCCCGCCGCGCGAGCGGTATGTCTCAGAGAGCGGACGCGTCGATCTCCCAGAGGTCGCCGTCGAGCCGTTTGGCGAGCACGACGTACTCCGTGCCCTCGAGCTCGCCGAGGCGCTCGAGCTCCCTGACGGAGCCCATCGTCGTCCGCCCGTCGACCCGCAGGACCCGGCCCTCGCGGGTCGAGGTCAGCTCGACCGCGTCACCCTTCAGGCCCGGGATCGACGCGATCGCGATCCGCGAAGCGGCGACCGCCCAGGTCTCGGGCCCGTTGCGCACGGCCTCCGCCCGGTAGGGCGGCGGCGTCGTCTGCTCCACGGCCTCGGCCAGCGTCGCGAGAGCCCCGTCGGGCTCGTCTTCCTCGACGACGAGCGTGCCGTCCTCGAGCGCCACGAAGTGCACGGTTTCGCCGGTCAGCTCCGGCGCCTCCGCGGTCGCGACGGTGTCCCAGCGCCGGGCGCGTGGGACGCCGTGGATCCCGGGCTCGCCCCGCCGCTCGCCGTCCCAGCCGGGCGTCTCGGCAGCCAGGCCGGGCACCGGCTCGCTCAGAACGTCGGCGAGGCCGCCGGCGTCGGCGAGCTGCTCGTGCAACGCCTTGCGCCGGCGGAACAGCCCCACCCCTACTCCGAGTCGGCGCGTTGTTCGACGCCGCGTGGCTCGACACCGTTGTGTTCGGTGTGGCGGCGCGGCTCGACCGTGCGGCGTTCGCGGTAGCGCTTCACCTGCCGGTCGAGCTTGTCGACCAGCTGATCGATCGACGCCTTCATGTCCGGCGTCGCCTCGCGCGCCCGCAGCGTCGGCCCTTTGGTGAAGACGGTCGCCTCGGCCACCTGGCTCGCCGCGATCGACGGGTTTCGCTGTTCGGACAGCTCCACCTCGACCTGCGTCTGCTCGGCGAGCTGCTTCCCGAGCTTCGCCAGTTTTCGCTCGGCGTACTCGCGGATCGACGGGGTGACTTCGACGTTCTTCCCCTTCACCTGAAGCCTCATCAAATGCCTCCTTGGTGGTGGTCGAGCCCGAGCTTTGAGAGTAACGCACCGCTCTCTCGTGGCGATCCCCGGTCGGGGTCGAACTTTGTGCCAAACCGGGTTAGCGTCCACGGCGTGCGCGTGCTGCGTGCCCTGCTCCTCCGGGTGGCCGCAGGGCTGGCACGGCCTTCCGCGGGCCAGATCGCGGCCGTCGGCTTCCTGCTTCGTGGCGAAACGCTCGACTGGATGACCGTGCCCCTGAGCCGCGACGTGGGCGCGAGGTCAACCCCGCATCACCGCAGGGCGCGCGCAAACGTCATGACGTCGACCCGCGATGCGCCGCCGCGTCGCAGTGCACTCGCTGCGGCATCTGCCGTTGAGCCGGACGTGTACACGTCGTCGACGAGCAGCACGCGTGAGGCGATCTCCCGCGTCGGCGCAAAGACGTTCCGCATGTTTCCCCGACGCAGCGCGAGCGGCAGCGTCGCCTGACGCTCCGTGACGCGCGTCCGCTCGAGGAGCGGCTCGCACTCGAGCCCCCACCGCCGGGCCAGCTCGCGGGCGAGCGCCTGTGCCGGATGGAGCGCCCGCTCGAGCTGACGCACCCGATCAGGCGGGATATAGGTGATGACGTCGGCGACCGGTCGCTCGAGCTGGGCGAACACGAGCTCGGCTGCCACGGGCGTGAGATGGCGGAGCCCGCGCTCCTTCCAGGCGCGCACGAAGCCCACGGCGGGTCCCGCGTAGGCGTAGGCAGACGTCGCGGAGGCGAACGCGAGGCGCCGGCCGGCGCATTCGCGGCAGCGCTCGACCGGCCACGCGGTGGGTGCGCCGCAGCGGGCGCACCGCGGCGGACGGATCGGCCGTAGTGCGCCGCGGCACGACGAGCAGAGCCCCGAAGCAGGCCCACGGCACGCGACGCAGCGCGGCGGGAACAAGAGATCGACGAACCACGCCGATCACGCTATGGAGGAAGCAGTCACGTGTCTGTGACCGCTTCGCAACAAAAGTGGAACTACTCGGGCGCGTAGGTGTCGCGGGCGGGCAAGCCGGCCGCCACGCGCATCTGATTGTCAGCCTCGAGCAACTGCTCGTGGTTCCCGATGTCGTACCAGGTCGAATCGAAGACCCAGCCGTAGACGGGCCTCCGCTGCTGCAGCCAGGCGACGAATCGCCCCGGCTGGTCGCCCGGCTGGCCATCCCCCAGGTAGCCGCGGATCAGCGCGGCGTGCTCGCGGTGAAAGAGATACGTCGCGGTCGCGGCGAGCGTCGAAGGCGGATCGGCCGGCTTTTCGACGAAATCGGTCACACGCCCGTCGTTGTCGAGCGCGACGATCCCGTACTGCGCCGCAAGCTCGAGCGACCCGACGTCGCGCACCGCGACCGCGCTCGCGCGGCCCTTGCCGTGCCAGAAGGACACAAACTCGGGGACGCTGTACTCGAAGAGGTTGTCGCCCGCGATCACGAGTAGGTCGTCGTCGTCGAGCCCTGCGCGGTCGATCACGAACTGCATGTCGCCGATCGCGCCGAGCCGATCCTCATTGGACGCCGTCCCGTCGTCATGGACGATCACGTCCCGGCCTTCGGCCCACGCGTGGAAACCGGCCGCCTTTCTCGCGTTCGTCACGACATGGATCGCGGTGATCTCGTCGACGGCAGAGAGCCCGTCCACGATGCGGTCGATGATCGGCCGGCCGCCGATCGGGAGAAGCTCCTTGGCCCACGTATCGGTGAGCGGCCTGAGGCGCGTCGCATACCCGGCGGCGAGGATGATCGCGTTCATGCTGCGACCGCGCCCGCGAGCGACTGTTGGTACGGGGCGCGGTGCACGCCGGACTCGGTCACGATCGCCGCGATCAACTCCGCCGGCGTCACGTCGAATGCCGGGTTGCGAGCAGCGAAGCGTGCGGTGATCTCGGCCGAGTCGCGCTCCTCGATCGGGATCGCGGAACCGTCGGGCGTCTGCAGGTCGACGGTCGTGCTCGGCGCGACGATGTACAGCGGAATCTCGTGGTGCCGGGCGAGGACCGCAAGTGAGTAGGTGCCGATCTTGTTCGCCGTGTCGCCGTTCGCGGCGATTCGGTCGGCGCCCGTGATCACGCAGTCGACCTCGCCGGCAGCCATCAGCGACGCTGCGGCCGAGTCGGCAATCACCGCGTGGGGAATCGACGCGGTCTCGAGCTCCCACGCGGTCAGCCGTGCGCCCTGGAGGAGCGGCCGGGTCTCGTCGACCCAGACGTGGTCGAGCAGCCCCCGCTCCCAGGCCGTGAGCAGCGCGCCGACCGCGCTCCCGTAACCGCCCGTGGCGAGGCCGCCCGCATTGCAATGCGTGAGAGCCCGGGTGCCCGGCGAGAGCAGCTCCGCGGTGTGCCCAGCCATCCTCCTGCACCGCTCGACTTCGTCCGCGTGGATGCGACGCGCGTGCTCGGCCGACGGGTCGTCCCGCATCTCGTCGAGCGCCCAGGCGAGATTGACCGCGGTCGGCCGTGACTCGCGCAGCACGCGGTCGGCCTCCGCGAGGTCTTCTCCCTTGGCGGCCGCAAGCGCGATGCCGTACGCGGCGGCGACGCCGATCGCCGGGGCGCCGCGCACGACCATCGTCTGAATGGCCTCGGCGACCGCCGCCGCAGTGCCGCAACGCACATCCACTTCCTCGAGCGGCAGCAACCGCTGGTCGAGAAAGACGACGGCGTCGTCCTCGAGCCGAAGGATTCGCTCAGGCTCGAGCATGCGCGGTGACTCGGTGTTCCCGCCGGTCGCAGCGACCGGCGGGAACAGCGACGAGTCGGATCAGGTGCCTTCGTCCCAGGACGCGAGGTACTTCGACTGCTCGGCGGTGAGCTTGTCGATCTCGACACCCATGGTCGCGAGCTTCAGCTTGGCGATCTCTTCGTCGATCACCGTCGGCACTGGATAGACCTTGTTCTCGAGCGACGCGGCGTTCTGGACGGCGTATTCCGTCGCGAGCGCCTGGTTCGCGAAGCTCATGTCCATCACGAGCGCCGGGTGTCCCTCGGCCGCCGAGATGTTGACGAGGCGACCCTCTGCGAGCAGGTAGAGGCGACGGCCGTCGGCGAGCGTGAACTCCTCGACGAAGTTCCGTGCCTCACGCGTCTCCGTCGCGAGGTCACGCAGCGCCGGGATGTCGATCTCGACGTTGAAGTGGCCCGTGTTGCAGATGATCGCGCCGTCCTTCATGACCTCCAAGTGCTCACGCGCGATCACGTGCTTGTCGCCCGTCGCGGTGCAGAAGATGTTCCCGATCTTGGCCGCTTCGGCCATCGGCAGCACCTCGTAGCCGTCCATCAGCGCCTCGAGTGCGCGCATCGGATCGACCTCGGTGACGATCACGTGTGCGCCGAGGCCCTTGGCCCGCATGGCGACGCCGCGGCCGACCCACCCGTAGCCCGCGACGACGAACTTGCCGCCGGCAATCAGGACGTTGGTCGCGCGGATGATCCCGTCGATCGTCGACTGGCCGGTGCCGTAGCGATTGTCGAAGAAGTGCTTGGTACGCGCTTCGTTGACGGCGATCACCGGGAACTCGAGCGCCTTGTCGGCCTCCATCGCCTTCAAGCGGATGACACCGGTGGTGGTCTCCTCCATGCCGGCGATGATGTCGCCCAGCTGGTCACGGCGATCGCTGTGCAGGACGCTGATCACGTCCGCGCCGTCGTCCATCGTCAGCTGGGGCTTGTGATCGACCGCCGCCATGATGTGCGAGTAGTAGGTGTCGTTGTCCTCACCCTTGATCGCGAAGGTGGGGATGTCGTACTCCTCGACGAGCGCCGCGGCGACGTCGTCCTGCGTGGAGAGCGGGTTCGACGCGCAGAGCACAACGTCCGCGCCGCCGGCCTTCAGCGTCCGCATCAGGTTGGCGGTCTCGGTGGTCACGTGGAGGCAGGCCGAGATGCGGTACCCCTCGAGCGGCTTCTCCTTCTCGAACCGTTCGCGGATCGCCTGCAGGACCGGCATCTGCCGGTCGGCCCACTGGATCCTCCGCACGCCCTCGGGGGCGAGCGAAAGGTCCTTCACGTCGTGTCGCTTCGTCGTAGCCATAGATCCTTCCGGTTTTGTCGCGGGGCAGTGTAGTCGTCGTCTGATTTGCAAGGCGCTGATTTTGCGAGGCGCTGATTTGCGAAGCTCTGTGTGCGGGTCAGGCGGCGAGCAGACGCTCGTGCTTGAGCTGCTCCCACTCGACCCAGGAACCGCTGTCGTCGCCCGCCGCGAGCCATGCGTCGACGGCCCGGCGCAGCTCCGGCTCGCGCCGAAGCCGCCGGGCGAACGCGAGCTCAGCGAGCTCGATCCCGAAGCGGCGACGCAGGTCGCGCAGCGACCGCAGGCGATTCAGCTCGAGCAGGCCGTACTGGCGGTAGCCCGCGTGCGTGCGGCGCGGCACCACGAGCCCGTGCTCCTCGAGGTAGCGGAGCATCCGCGCCGACCAGCCGGTCTCGGCGGCGGCGGCTCCCACGGTCAGCGGCTCCTGCATCGCCCCAACCTTATCACACGTGTGTGAGGGTTCAAGCCTCAGTCCCCCACCGGGGGAAGGAGCGTCCCTTGCTACAGCGTCGCAGAGCCCGTGTCACGCGTGGGTGACCCAGGCGTGCCGAATGCGCAAAAAGCGGTGTGCGGCCCGAAGACGGGCCGGCGACCGGGGGTACTAGGGGGCGGAGGTGCCTTTGCGGCCGTAGGCGTCCTCGAGCCGCACGACATCGTCGAGCTGCGGCGTCGAGACCTCGAGGATCGTCGTGTCCTCGATCGCGGTCACCCGGTGGACGGTGCCGGGCGGATAGTGGAAGGCGGCGCCGGCGGCGATCACCTCTTCCTTGAGGACGCCCTCCCCCGCCTCGCCGAGCTCGAGCTTCGCGCGGCCGGACTGGACGAACCACGACTCGTCCTTCTGGCGGTGGAACTGCAGCGAGAGCGAGTGCCCTGCCTTCACGAACAGCACCTTGCCGACGTAGATGTCGGTGACCGCCCAGATCAGCTCGTGGCCCCACGGCTTCTCGACCTTCCTCACGTCGGAGGCCCAGTGATCCAGCGAGTCGAGGTTCGGCGAGTTCACGCCCATGGGTCAGACGATCCTTTCACGACAGCCACTCCGGATGTGCGGCAACGTGCTCCGAGGCCGTGCGCAGCTCCTTCGGGGTGTTGACCGTCAACCAGAGCCCCGCGTGGCGAAACGCGCGCAGGCGGCCCTCGGCCGCGAGCTCCGGGAAGGTGGACGACTCGTGGTCGCCCTTGTCAGGGAAGCGTTCGATCGTCTCCTCCGCGAGCACATAGTTGCCACAGTTCACCCAGAACGAGACCTGACCGCCCTCCCGGAAGCCGTGCACGAGATCGTCGTCGTCGACGTCCACGAGCCCGAACTGCGACTTCGGCTGTGCGACCGTGATCGTCGCCAGCGCTCCGCCCGCGCGGTGCGCAGCGAGCAGGCCCGAGAAATCCACGTCGACGAGCTCGTCGCCGTTGAGCGCGAAGACATCGCCGGTCTCCCGGCGCTGACGCGCGGCGAACTTGATGCCTCCGCCGCGGCCGAGCCGCTCGGACTCTTCCGCTGCGACGATCTCCGGGCCGAGCCCCGCCAGTTCCGACTCGAAAAAAGCGCCCTGCCCGGCAGCGCACGCGAAGATCACGCGCGTCACGCCCGCGTTCGCCAGGCGTCCCACCTGATAGGCGGCGAGCGGCTTGCCCGCGACCTCGACGAGCGCCTTCGGCCGCCCGCCCGCAGCGTCACCGAGCCGCTCGGCCTTGCCGCCGGCGAGGATGATCGCTTCCACGGGACCTAGACTTCCTGTACGCGCTGAGGTTCGGGAGCCTGTGGCAGCACGTCGCCGGGTGAGGTCGGCCGGCCGATGCCATCGTAGGCGAAGCCGGCGCGCCGGGTCTCCTCCGGGTCGAGCAGGTTGCGACCGTCGACGATCAGCGGGTTGGCCATCGAGGCGCGGATCTCCTCCGTCGCCAGGCCCTTCAGCTCATCCCACTCCGTGACGATCACCGCCGCGTCCGCTCCGCGAACCGCGTCGGCGACGCTGCCGACGACGTCGACGCCCTTCGGCAGCTTGCTCCCGTCGGCGACCGGATCCCACGCGCGCACCTCCGCGCCTTCCGCGAGCAGCCGCGAGGCGAGCACGATCGACGGCGCCTCGCGCATGTCGTCGGTGTTCGCCTTGAATGCCAGCCCGAGCAGCGCAACCGTCTTGCCGCGCAGCGGGCCGAGATGCCGCTTCAACTTGCCGATCACGCGCCGCTTCTGCAGCTCGTTGACCTCGATCACCGCGGAGAGCAGCTGGAAGTGGTATCCCGAGTTTGATGCGAGCTGCTTGAGCGCGAGCGAGTCCTTCGGGAAGCACGAGCCGCCGTAACCGATGCCGGCGCGCAGGAAGTGCGGGCCGAGACGCTTGTCGAGCCCGATGCCCTCGGCGACCTTCACGACGTCGGCGCCGGTTGCCTCGCACACGTTCGCGATCTCGTTGATGAACGAGATGCGCGTCATCAGGAATGCGTTCGCGGCGAGCTTGATCATCTCGGCGGAGTTGACGTCGGAGCGCACGAACGGCGCGTCGATCGCGGAGTACAGGCCCGCAACCGCGTCGGCGTCGTCCGGGTCGAACGCGCCGACCACAATCCGGTCCGGGTTCATGAAGTCCTGCACCGCTCGTCCCTCTGCAAGGAACTCGGGGTTCGAGGCGTAGCCGACATGGTCGAGGCCGCGCTGGTCGAGGCCCGCGCGCACCTTCTCGCCCGTGCCGACCGGAACCGTCGACTTCATGACCAGGATCGGCGTGCCGTCGAGTTCGGGCAGCTCGTCGATCACCGTCCAGACGCGCGACAGGTCGGCGTCACCCGAGTAGGTCGGCGGCGTGTCCACGCAGACGAAGAGGAACTGGCAACCGGCGACGTCGTTCACGTCGAGCGTGTAGGTCAGCCGGCTCGCGTTGCGCTCGAGGAGCGCAGGGATGTCCTGCTCGTGGAACGGGACCGACCCGCGCCGGAGCCCTTCGATCTTCTCCGGCACGACGTCGCGGATCACGACGTCGTGTCCCAGCTCTGCGAAGCACGCGCCGGTGACGAGGCCTACCCAGCCGGCGCCGAAGATACCTACCTTGCTCATCGCGTCGTGAAGCCTAGTGAATGCTTGTTAGGGGTTTGAGGCCCTTGGCGATCGCGAGCATCGTCTCGTTCGAGAGCGAATCGAGCAGGGTGTTCACGACCCAGTAGGTCGCGCCTCCCTGCCGCAGCACGACCATGTGCAGGTGCGTACCCGAGTAGTAGAGGTCGAACGCGCGGCCGTCGAGGATCCGGTGGAAGCTGCGGTCGCCGAGCGCCGGCGCAGCGGTGAAGTCGGTCTCCTGCACGCCCCAGAACTCGTTGGCGCCGTTGTGGAAGACGAGCCGGATGCCCTTGTGCTTGCGCGCGTTGTCCATCCAGTAGTAGGCGATCGGCTTGTCGCCCGGGAGCGTGTCCGGGCTCGAGTAGCGCTCGAGCACGGTCGGCACCATCAGCTTGAACGGCACCTTCTTCGCGTACGGCTTCAGCAGGCCGGCGGCCCCCGCGTCGTAGCGGACGGTCGCCTGCTGGTGCGTCGGGACGACGCGCGTCGGAAGCGGTGCGATCGTGCCGCGGAAGGTCGTGCCGAGCACGACCATGAGCATCGATCCCGGATCGAGCGAAATCAGCCCCGGTGTCCGCGGAAGCTTCGCAACATCAGCCGGCTGCATCAGGTTCTGCATGGCGACCGCCGCCGCCTTCGAGCGCTTCTGCGCCGGGTCGTAGTAGATCTTCGTGTGGAACGTCTGCGTGAAGTTCGGCTCGAGGTTGTTCGGCGGCGAGACCGTCTGATAGCCGCGCTGTGCGAGGAGGTACGACGCATTCGCAGCCGCGCCCTGAACGCCGTTGCCGTTCAGCACCGTGACGCTGACGGACGCAGGAGGCGGCGTCGTCTGCTTGACCTTCTGCCCGAGCGCGGCCGCGTTCGCGTCCTTCGGCGCCTGCACGTCGGGGTTCTGGAACTGGTCGACTGCCGCTTGGATGTCGGTCGATGACGCGTTGCACTCGCTCGCGCACTGGACGTTCGCGATCTTCTCCTGGAAGAGATGTCCGCCGGGGAGGCCCTGGGCAAAGAGCGCGTACGAGATCACCTGGTCGAGCTGGAGCGCGTGCCCGCCCTCGCCGACCTCGATGTTCTTGGTCAGCGTGCCGACGAGGGTCGGGATGCGCGTGTACGAGAAGCTGCGGGCCACCTGCTCCTTCATCGCGCGGACGAACGCCTGCTGCCGCGCGTTGCGGGTGAGGTCGGAGTCCGTGTGCCGGAAGCGAACGAAGTCGAGCGCCTCTTGCCCCGTCAGCTGCTGGTACCCCGGCTGCAGATTGATGTTTGCGTAGTTGTTGTAGGACGCGCCGGTGTTCTTGTTGTAGTACCGGCGGTCGACGTCCATCCAGATCCCGCCGAGCGTGTCGACGACCTGCTTGAAGCCGTGGAAGTTGACCGTGATCAAGTAGTTGACGGGAAGACCGGTCAGCTTCTTCACGGTGAGCAGCGTCCCCTTCGCGTTGCAATATGCATACGCCGCGTTGATGCGGTCGGTCGCGGTCGGCGTCGTGTTGTTGCAGTAGATCGGCACGCGAAGGTCGCGGGGGAATGAGAGCAGCGAGATCGTCTTGGTCAGCGGATCCGCGCGGATCAGCATCAGCGTGTCGGAGCGCGAAGGACCGGCCGACTCGACGCCCACCCGGTGGTCGTAGCCGATGACCAGCGCGATCGCGGCGCGATTTGCGACCGGCACATCGAGAGCCTTCGCCGCGCGGACCACCGCCGGCGTGTGTGCGCGCAGGCCGGCGACGAACTGATGTGTGTAGAGGTAGCCGCCGCCGGCGGCGCCGAGGATCAGCGAGGTGACGCCGAGCAGCGTGATCAGGAGGATGCGCCGGAAGAGGCCGAAGCCGCTGCCGGCGGGAGGCGGCGGCTGGCGGTAGCGGGTGACGGCGGTGACCGTCGGCGTCGCCGGCCCCGGCGGGAACACGGCTTTGCCGTTGCCATTGGCGGCGGCGCCGCGCCCGACGCCTCTCTTCATTGTCGTCCTCATAGAAACAGGTGCGGCGCCCGAAGGGCGCCTGCGGGGGGAACGATACCCGAGGGCTCGGACCGCCTATGAGAGGCTGTGGGAAAGCGCCTTTTCCGCGTCAGCGAGGGGGATCCCGCGGCGGCGGGCGTAGTCCTCGACCTGCTCGGGGCCGATGCGGCCGACCGCGAAGTACTTCGATTGCGGATGGTGGAAGTAGAGCCCGCTCACGGCCGCGGCGGGCGTCATCGAGAACGTCTCGGTCAGCGCGATTCCGGCCCGTTCGGCGCCGAGCAGCCCGACGAGCTTCGGCTTCTCACTGTGGTCCGGGCACGCCGGGTAGCCGAAGGCCGGCCGGATGCCGCGGAAGTTCTCCTTCAGCAGGTCCTCGTCGGAGAGATGCTCGTCCGGCGCGTACCACTCGCGGCGCACCCGCTTGTGCAGCCACTCGGCGAACGCCTCTGCGAGCCGGTCAGCCAGTGCCTTCACAGCGATCGCCGAGTAGTCGTCGTGCGCCGCTTCGTAGCGCGCCGCGAGCTCGTCGGCGCCGTGGATCGCGACCGCAAACGCGCCGACGTGATCGTCCGCTGCTGCCACGTAGTCGGCGAGGCAGCGGTTCGGCCGGCCGTCGCCATGGTCGGCCTGCTGGCGCAGGAAGCTGAAGCGTGCGTCGGCGACGACAACGTCGTCGCCCTCGGCGTGCGCAGGCCAGTAGCCGTAGACACCCTTCGGGTGCAGCGCCGCGCCCTGGAGGATCGTGCGGAGCAGCGCCTGGGCGTCGTCGTACAGCTCGCGCGCTGCGGGGTTTTCGAGGATCGCCGGGAATTTGCCCTTCAGGTCCCAGGCGTGGAAAAAGAACTGCCAGTCGATGAACGGGACGAGCTCCGCGAGCGCCGGCTCGACCTCGCGCGCGCCGCTGAAGGGCGGCGTCGGCAGCTCGATCGGCGACACGGTGACGCCGTTCGCGCGCGCGTCCTCGAGCGTGAGTAGCGGCTTGCGGATCTTCTCTGCGTGTTGCACGCGTAGCTTCTCCTGCAGCTCGCGGTTCTCCGTGTCGAGCGCAGTCCGCCGCTTCGGGTCGAGTAGCGCGGAGACGACGTCGACGACACGGCTCGCGTCGAGCACGTGCACCGTCTCGTTCCCGTACTCGGGCGCGATCTTCACCGCGGTGTGCTGGCGTGACGTCGTCGCGCCTCCGATCATCAGCGGCAGCTCGATGCGGCGGCGGTCCATCTCGCGCGCGACGTCGACCATCTGGTCGAGCGACGGCGTGATCAGTCCCGAGAGCCCGACGACATCGACGTTCTCGCGTTCCGCGGTGTCGAGGATCTGGTCGGCCGAGACCATGACGCCGAGATCGATCACGTCGTAGTCGTTGCAGCCGAGGACGACGCCGACGATGTTCTTGCCGATGTCGTGCACGTCGCCCTTGACGGTCGCGAGCAGCACCTTCCCCTGCGCGCCGTGCGTGCCGTCCTTCTCGTCCTCCATGTACGGCTGCAGGTAGGCGACCGCGCGCTTCATCACGCGCGCCGACTTCACCACCTGTGGGAGGAACATCCGACCTGATCCAAACAAATCACCGACGACGCGCATCCCGTCCATCAGCGGCCCCTCGATCACGTCGAGCGGGCGCTTCGCGGTCAGCCGTGCCTCCTCGGTGTCCTCCTCGACGAAGTCGACGATCCCGTGCACGAGCGCCCATTCGAGGCGCTTCGCGACGGGCGCCTCGCGCCAGCGCAGGTCGAGCTCGCGCTTCGTCCCTTCGCCGCGGAACCGGTCGGCGATCTCGACCAGCCGTTCGGTCGCATCCGGGCGACGGTTGAAGAGCGCGTCCTCGACGCGTTCGAGCAGCTCCGGGTCGATGTCCTCGTAGACCGCAAGCTGGCCGGCGTTGACGATGCCCATGTCGAGCCCGGCGCGGATCGCGTGGTAGAGGAACGCGGCGTGCATCGCCTCGCGGATCACGTCGTTGCCGCGGAACGAGAAGCTGAGGTTCGAGATCCCGCCCGACGTGCGCGCACCGGGGCAGCGCGCCTTGATCAGCGGCAGGCTGTCGATAAACGCGCGCGCGTAGTCGTTGTGCTCCTCGATGCCCGTCGCGACCGCGAGCACGTTCGGGTCGAAGACGATGTCCTCCGGTGCGAAGCCGACCTCGTCGACGAGCAGGTCGTAGGCGCGGCCGCAGATCGCGACGCGCTTCTCGACGTCGGTTGCCTGACCCAGTTCGTCGAACGCCATCACGATCACGCCGGCGCCGTAGTCCCGCACGCGGCGCGCGTGACGCAGGAACTCCTCCTCCCCTTCCTTGAGCGAGATCGAGTTGACGATGCCCTTGCCCTGCAGGCACTGCAGGCCGGCCTCGAGCACTGTCCACTTCGAGCTGTCGACCATGATCGGCAGCCGGGCGACCTCAGGCTCCGTCGCGATCACGTTCAGGAAGTGGCGCATCGCCTCCTCGCCTTCGAGCAGGTCGGCGTCCATGTTCACGTCGAGCAGGTTCGCGCCTCCCCGTACCTGCTCGAGGGCGACGTCGACAGCCGCGCCGAAGTCACCGCTCTCGATCAGGCGCCGGAAGCGCGCAGAGCCTGTGACGTTCGTGCGCTCGCCGATGAGCACGAACCCGGTGTCCTCGGTGATCTCGAACGTCTCGAGGCCGCTGAAGCGTGCGCCTGCGTGCCTCTTTGGGACATGTCTGGGGGACAGTCCCCGGGACGTGTCCGAAATGGCCCTGGTGTGCTCCGGCGTGGAGCCGCAGCAAGAGCCGACGATGTTCAGGAGACCGTCGCGCGCGAACTCGTGGAGCAGCGCCGACGTCACGTCGGGCGTCTCGTCGTAGCCGCCGAACGCGTTTGGCAGTCCGGCGTTCGGATGCGCGGAGGTCAGGCAGGTCGCAATGCGGGAGAGATCGGCGACGTAGGGGCGCATCTCCTTGGCACCGAGCGCGCAGTTGACGCCGACGATCAGCGGGTCGGCGTGCTCGATCGCGGTCCAGAAGCCTTCGATCGTCTGCCCGCTCAACGTGCGCCCGGAGAGGTCGACGATCGTGACGCTGATCCAGAGCGGCAGCTGCGGCGCCACGTCGCGTGCGGCGGCGATCGCCGCCTTGGCGTTCAGCGTGTCGAAGATCGTCTCGATCAGGAGCAGGTCCACCCCGCCCTCAGCGAGGCCTCGGATCTGCTCGGAGTAGGTCTCGACGATCTGGTCGAAGGTGTGCGTGCGGTAGCCGGGGTCGTCGACCTTCGGACTGAGCGAGAGCGTCACGTTGAGCGGCCCGACGGAGCCGGCGACGAACCGGTCGGGGCCGGCAGCCTCGCGCGCAATGCGCGCGCCCTCGACGTTCATCTCGTAGGCCGCTTCCTCGAGCCCGTAGTCCGCCTGGCCGATCGAGGTCGCGGTAAACGTGTTGGTCGTCGCGATGTCCGCGCCCGCCGCGAAGTACGCGTCGTGCACCTCCCTAAGGATGTCCGGGCGCGTCAGGTTGAGCAGGTCGGGATCGTTCAGGAGGTCGCGGCGGTGATTCTTGAATCGCTCGCCGCGGAAGTCGGCCTCATTCAGGCCGCGGTTCTGCAACAGCACGCCCAAGGCGCCGTCGAGCACGAGGATCCGCTCCTCGGCGAGCTTCCTGATCTCCGTTGCGACGTCCCGCGCGGTTGTTGCCACGTTCACCTCCAGCTACCCAGAGAGAACGCCGCACCAGAGGGTGCGCGCGGGCTCTTTAGGCGTTTTTTAACCCGGTCGCCAAGCTGCCGTTCAAAGCTTTCCGGGGCACCGGAAGCCTAGCGCGCAGCGGGGAGGCCGGTATGGGACGCGGCCGGGGCGCCGGCCGCTCCTAGGGGCGGCCGGCGACGGCGAGCTGGTTCTCGGCGTGCCGGATGCGCTGCTCGACCTGCCAGCGATCGGCGGTCGACTCGCCACGCTCGATCGCCTCGAGCTCGGCCTGCGCCGCCTCGAGCTGCTCCTGCGCACGGGCAGAGTCGATCTTCGCGGCTTCGACCGCGTCGTCGACCAGCGCGATCGCGCGGTCCTGCAGCACCTGGAAGAACCCGGGCCCCGTCGCGAACTCGAGGATCTCGGTCTCGCTCAGGTGCACGCGCGTCGAGCCCGCCTGGAGCGTCGCGATCAGCGGCGCGTGACGCGCGAGCACGCCGATCTCGCCCGCCGCGCCGGGCACGATGATCATCTGCGCGTCACCCTCGTACGCCGGGCCGTCCGGCGTGACGACGCTCACCGAGAACTCCTTGCGGTCCGCCACTGGCTTACCGTTGTCCCTTACGCCGTGGCGCCGGACATCTGCTTCGCCCGCTCGATCGCGCCCTCGATCGGACCGACCATGTAGAAGGCCTGCTCGGGCAGCTCGTCGTGCTCGCCGTCGAGGATCTCCGTGAAGCCGCGGATCGTGTCCTCGAGCTTCACGTACTGGCCTGGTGTGCCGGTGAACTGTTCGGCGACGTAGAACGGCTGCGACAGGAAGCGCTGAATCTTGCGCGCGCGCTGCACGATCAAGCGGTCTTCGTCCGAGAGCTCCTCGATGCCGAGGATGGCGATGATGTCCTGCAGGTCCTTGTAGCGCTGCAGCATTTCCTGCACGCGCGTCGCGGTCGAGTAGTGCTCGTCCGAGACGATGCCGGGCTGCAGTGCGCGGGAGACCGAGTCGAGCGGATCGACGGCCGGGTAGATGCCCTGCTCGACGATCGCGCGCGACAGCGTGGTCGTCGCGTCGAGGTGGGCGAACGTGTTCGCCGGCGCCGGGTCGGTGAGGTCGTCGGCCGGCACGTAGATCGCCTGCACCGAGGTGACCGCGCCCTTCGTCGTCGAGGTGATGCGCTCCTGGAGCTGCCCCATCTCGGTGGCGAGAGTCGGCTGGTACCCAACCGCTGACGGCATCCGGCCCAACAAGGCCGAGACCTCGGAGCCCGCCTGCACGAAACGGAAGATGTTGTCGATGAAGAGCAGCACGTCCTGGCCCTGGTCGCGGAAGTACTCCGCCATCGTCAGGCCGGACAGGCCGACGCGCAGGCGCGCTCCCGGCGGCTCGTTCATCTGGCCGTAGCAGAGCGCGACCTTGTCGAGAACGCCCGACTCCTCCATCTCGAGGAGCAGGTCGTTGCCCTCGCGGGTGCGCTCACCGACGCCGGAGAAGACCGACACCCCGCCGTGCTGGCGCGCGATGTTGTGGATCAGCTCCTGGATCAGCACCGTCTTGCCGACGCCGGCCCCTCCGAAGAGGCCGATCTTGCCGCCGCGGACGTACGGG
>JAOPYY010000225.1 GCA_025964395.1 Actinomycetes bacterium
GGAAGGGGCTGGACGCCCGCGGCACGAGGGTGTCGCCGCGGGCGCCTCTTCGCCGTCAGCCCCCGTTGTCGGCACGCGCCGACTCCAGGCGGCTTGCCAACGGGTCCTCGCCCGTCAGCAATCTGAATGCGACTGGGATCTGTCGCCGCCTCGGAACACCGAGCTTCTGCCGGAGCACGTCGCAGTGAGCCTTCGCCGTCCGGGGCGAAATGCCGAGTACGAGCCCGACCTCGTCGTTCGACAGACCCTGCGCGATCAGCTCGACCACCTGCCTCTGGCGGGAGGTGATGCCTGATGGATCACGGAGTGCCTGCATGCGTACGAGAGTAGGGCCGGCGCTGACCGCGAACTATCGGCCGAAGGGTGTATCAGCGGCTACGCCGAAGCGTGCGCGCGCCGGCCGATGAACGACGCCTCATGGCCTCGCTCGTTCGCAGCGCGCGCCTCGTCCTCGCCGAGCGCGCCGATGCGCAGCAGCAGCTCGAACTCGTCGCGCAGGTGCGTGCGCATCATCTCCGGGCCGTCCGTTGCGATCGTGAACGGCACGCCGTGCTCGACGAACCTCCGGAAGGTCTCGCGCACCTCGCTCTCGTCGGCGAGCGCCTTCGTCAACAGATTTGACGTGGGGCAGATCTCGAGCGTGATGTCGGCGGCTTTGAGCGACGCCATCAGCTCGGGGTCGCGCGCGGCGAGGATGCCGTGGCCGATCCGGTTCGGGCGCAGTGACTCGACGACCTCGCCGAGCTCCTCGATGCCGTACTGCGCGCCTTCCTCTCCGCAGTGGATCGTCACGCCGAGGCCGGCGTCCCGCGCGAGCTGGACGTGTTCGCGGATCTGCGTGTAGTCGTAGCGTGCGCCGCCGGGACGCGGGCCGGCGATGTCGACGCCGACGATGCCGCGCGGCGCGTAGCGGATCGCCTTCTCGATGATCACCATGTTCTGGTCGGCGGTGAACGTGCGGTCCATCATCAGGATCAGACCCGCGCGCACCTGCGGGTACTCGAGCGACGCACGGTCGAGGCCGCGGATCGCGGCGAGGATGATGTGGTCGAGGTCGCGCTCGCCGCCGCGGTTGCGCTTCATCGGGTTGAAGCGCAGCTCGAACGTCGTGATCCGCTGCGAGCGGTACGCGCCGCCGATCGCCGCGTGGACGCTCCGCTCGACCGCGAGCGGCGACGACTGGATCAGCTCGGTCAGGTGGTAGATGCGGTCGAGCGAGTCGAGATCGGGCACGCCGCGCGGGTCGGACACGGTGACCATCCGGTCGAACTCCCAGAAGTCGCGCGTCGGGAGCGCTATCCCCTGCTCGTGCCCGAGGCTCCACATGATGTCCGTCGCGACCGAGCCCCCGAGGTGCGTGTGGAGCTCTGCGAGGCCTTCGTCGAACACGCTTCGAGTCTAGGCGGCCCAGCTCGGCTCGCGGAAGACGTACCCGCTGCCGGGATGCGCCTCGCCGCGGAACCGCACGAGCTCGACGAGCGTCTCGAGGCCGCAGCCGTGCTCGCCGGTGATGCTCGCCGACACCTCCGTCGCGCCGCCGAGAGAGGGGTTGTACGGAGCAGCCGACCTCCCGCCGAAGATCACGACATTGCGGGTGCCGGGCAAAGCGGCGCTCGGAACGGTCATCCCGGCGCGTCCCGACTCGCGCAGCACGTCGGCGAGGTCCTGGCACGCGGTGTAGTCGTCGGCCACCCACGCATCCGCGAAGGGGATCTCCTCCAGGTCGCTGACGTCGACCTCGAGCGCCCACGTTCGAAGGTCGAGCACATGTGCATCCGCCGGCGTGCGCGCGTCGTAGCGGCGCAGTGCCTCGGCGTGAGGGCCGAGCGGATGGAGGCAGAGGTACTGCGTCGGCTCGTCTTCGGTGCCGCGGTGGTAGCGGCCCGGGCGGCGTTGTGCCTGGAAGCTCGAGCGCAGCGGGGTGCGGTAGTCGCAGTGCCGGTAACAGATCACGTTGCGGTCGTCGCGCGCATGTCCGCGGCGAGGCCGATCAGCTCGGGCAGGTGCTCCGGCTTGTCGAGCAGGTCGATCGGGCGCTTGCGCCCGAGGTCGGGAAGCCGACGCGTGAACCACGCGATCACGCCGGCCGGCGTCAGCGCGAAGCGAAGCTGGTTCACGACGCGCGCGACCGCGCGCACGCGCCTCAGGTCGGGGCCTTCGGGGCCCGCCTTCTCCGCCGGCGAGAGCCAGCGTTGGAACTGCCGCGGGCTGACGCCCAGCAGGTGCGCGAGCTCGGCCTGCGACACCTCGGTCTGATCGACGAGCCAGGCGACGAGCTCCTTGCCCGTGCGCTCGTCCGAGACCGGCTGCGACTCGGCGATCGCATCGAAGGCGGACGACAGCCCGTCGAGCGCCATCCGCAGGCGCTCGCGCGACCCCGGCAGGTCAGGCTCGCCGACCGCGAGCTGGGCGCTCAGGGTCGCCCGCAGGAGGATCTCGACGTAGTGCGGGTCGACGGTGCGCCAGCTTCCCTCGTGGCGATCGACGGCGTCGGTCACCTCGCGCACCTCGTGCTGGATGTCGGCCGGGATCGTCTCGAGGTAGGCGAGCCGCATGGAGAGCTCGTGCAGCTCGCCGGCCGCCTCGGCGGGCCGGGAGAGGTCGCGGATCGTTTCGAGCACGGCGTTCATCTGACGTAATGGTACGTCATCTGAACGACGTCAGCTAGGTGGCGTGTACGGCCATGGCCGGAGCTGCCATCGGGATCTCCCGCGCGAGGAACGTGAGACCCAGGTCGGCGGCTCCGCCGATCCGCAAGACCGCGAAGGCGAGCGCGACCTGGGCCATGCCGTTGCCGAGAGCCGTGACCGCGCCCGACGCGACGAGGAAACGCACGTTGCGCTCCCGCAACGCGTTTCTCACGGCCGACGCGCGCATCGTGCGACTCTAACCGCGGGTCGCGACGGCGTCCGCGAACGCGCGCATGCGCCCGTGAGCGCTCGTCGAACGGCGGATCGTCCCATACGATCACGCAGGTGCGCCCTCGGCCCGAACGCCTACAACGGCTTCCGCAGCAGTACTTCGTCGCCCTGCTGGGGCGCGTCGCCGCCGCGGCGGCGCACGACGGGCCACCGCTCGTCGATCTCGGCCGCGGCAATCCGGAGACCGGGCCGCCGCCGCACGTGATCGAGGCGCTGCGCGCTGCCGCGCTCGAGTCGACCGTGCACGGGTATGCGCCGATCCGCGGCTTGCCGCGCACCAAGGAGGCGATCGCTGCGCGCTACCGCGACGTCTACGGCGTCGAGCTCGATCCGGAGACGGAGGTCGCGCTCGTCCCGGGGACGAAAACGGCGATTGTCGAGCTCGCGCTCAGCCTCTGCGACGAGGGCGACACGCTGCTCGTTCCCGATCCGTACTACCCGGACTATCCGTCGGGGCCGGCGCTCGCGGGCGCGCGCATGGAGACCGTGCCGCTGCGGCCCGCCGAGGGCTGGTCGCCCGACCTCGACGCCGCGCCCGAGGCGGCCGCGCTCTATCTCAACTACCCGTCGAACCCATGCGCCGTGTGCGCACCGCCCGGCACCTTCGAGTCGGCCGTGCGCTGGGCGCAGCGCACCGGCGGCGCGGTCGTGCACGACGCCGCCTACATGGACCTCGTCTACGACGGCCGCAAGCCGCAGAGCTTCCTGGCGACTCCGGGCGCGAAGGACGTCGGCGTCGAGCTGTGGTCGATGTCGAAGACGTACGGCATGGCGGGCTGGCGCGTCGGATTCGTGCTCGGCAACGCGGAGATCATCGAACGCGTCAACCTGCTGAACGACCACAACCGCGTCGGGATCTTCGCGCCGATGCAGGCGGCGACGATCGCCGCGCTCGAAGGGCCGCAGGACTCCGTCGCCGAGCGCGTGGCCGCCTACGCGCGCCGCCGTGACGTGATCGCGGACGCGCTGCCGGAACCGATCGTCTG
>JAOPYY010000113.1 GCA_025964395.1 Actinomycetes bacterium
TCTTGTTGACGATCGTGATCTCGCCGCCGCCGACCAGCTTCTTCGACTTGACGAGCGAGAAGTCCGGCTCGACGCCCGTCGTGTCGCAATCCATCATGAAGCTGATCGTCCCGGTCGGCGCGAGCACTGTCGCCTGCGCGTTGCGGTAGCCGTTGACCTCGCCCAGGTCGAGCGCCTCGTCCCACGACTTGCGCGCGGCGCCGAGCAGGTCGGCAGGCACCGTCTCTGCGTTCGCGATGTTGCCGACCGCTGCGCGGTGCTTCGCGATCACGCCGATCATCGCCGCCGCGTTCGGGCGGTAGCCGGCGAACGGCCCCATGCGGCCGGCGATCTCCGACGACTTGCGGTAGGCCCGGCCCGTCATCAGCGCGGTGATCGCCGCTGCGTAGGCGCGGCCTTCGTCCGAGTCGTACGCGAGCCCGCGTGCCATGAGCAGCGCGCCGAGGTTCGCGTAACCGAGGCCGAGTTGGCGGTACGCCTTCGCGTTCTGCTCGATCTCCGGCGTCGGGTAGGACGAGTTGCCGACCATGATCTCTTGCGCGAGGAAGATGACGTCGCACGCGTGCTCGAACGCCTCGACGTCGAGCTCGCCGTCCTCGCGGCGGAACTTCATCAGGTTCAGCGACGCGAGGTTGCACGCCGAGTCGTCGATCGACATGTACTCCGAGCACGGGTTCGACGCGTTGATGCGGCCCGTGTTAGGCAGCGTGTGCCATGAGTTGATCGTCGTGTCGTACTGCACGCCCGGATCGGCACAGCGCCACGCGGCCTCGGAGAGATCGTGCAGCAGCTTGCGCGCCTTGATCGTCTCGACGACCGTGCCGTCGCTGCGCGCCGTCAGGTTCCAGTCGGTGTCGGCCTCGACGGCCTCCATGAACGCGTCGGAAACGCGGACCGAGTTGTTCGCGTTCTGATACTGGATCGACGACCAGTCCGGCGAGTCGAGTGACATGTCATAGCCGGCTGCTTCGAGGACGCGTGCCTTCTCTTCCTCGTGCGCCTTGCACCAGATGAACTCCGTGATGTCCGGATGGTCGATGTCGAGCACCACCATCTTCGCCGCGCGGCGCGTCTTGCCACCCGACTTGATCGTGCCGGCGGACGCGTCGGCGCCGCGCATGAACGACACCGGGCCGGAGGCGTAGCCGCCCTTCGAGAGCTGCTCCTTGGAGGAGCGCAGCTTCGAGAGGTTGATGCCGGAGCCCGAGCCGCCGCGGAAGATCACGCCCTCGCGGCGGATCCAGTCGAGGATCGAGTCCATGTTGTCCTCGATCGAGAGGATGAAGCAGGCGGAGCACTGCGGCTTCTCTTCGAAGCCGACGTTGAACCAGACCGGCGAGTTGAACGCGGCGAGCTGGTTGACGAGGATCGCCTTCAGCTCGGCCTCGAACGTCTGCGCCTCGTCCTCGCTCGCGAAGTACCCGCCGTCGCGGCCCCAGGCGCCGACGGTGCCGACGATGCGCCCGATCATGTGCTTGACCGAGCTCTCGCGCTCCGGGCTCGACATGCGGCCGCGGAAGTACTTCTGCGCCACGATGTTGGTCGCGGTCTGCGACCAGAACTTCGGGAACTCGACGTTCTTCTGCTCGAACGCCGGGCCGTTCTTGCCCGGGATGTGGGCATCGCGGATCTCCCATTCGACCTCGTCGTAGGGGTCGCGCCCCTCGATCGTGAACAGGCGACGGACGGCGAGGGTGGCGTCCTCGTCGACGACGCTGTTGACGAGCTCGTCGGGGTGGATCTGAACGGTCTTCTCTTGCTCTACGGACGCCATTTTCTCCTCTTTCCTTCTACGTGAATTCTAGTTCGGGCAAGACCTGCGCCGCGGAGGCGCGGGACCCGAGGGGCGAGCTTGGGAACCATAGGGAGGGGACCTGACGGAGCCGCTGAAACGGCTCTACGCAGGCATTTCTACGGGTTCTGGCGGCGCGCCTGGATGCGCTTCGCGACGAGCCCGGCGGCGCCGGCGGCGACGAGGAGGAGCGCGAGCCCGCCCAGGATGAGCAGCGGCACCGGCAGAGACGAGGGGCTGCTCGGGTTCAGCTTGTCGACGAGGCCCGGCCCCGGCTTGCGGCCGGGCGGCGGCGTGATCGCGTCGGGACCGGAGCCGCCACCCTTCTTGCCGCCCACCGGCGGGGCGATCACGGCGTTCGGGCCGACCTTCTTGCCGCCCTTGGCCTGCTTCGCGATCGCGCTCTGGAGGGCGCGGAGGATGTCGTCGTGGGCGCTCGAGTAGGTCGAGACGTCCGCCGGCAGGTGCTTCAGCGCGTCGGTGTAACAGTGCCGTGCGTACGAGCCGTCGATCCGGCCGTCGTACCAGTCGTTCAGCAGCACCTTCCAGCACGGCGTCGTCCCGGCCGACGCTGCGCGCGCAGGCTGTGCGACCGCGCAGAGCAGGGCGACCGACGCGAGCGCGGCGCAGACGGAGACCTTGATGAGGGATGTCACTGAGGCGAGAAAGTGAGGGGTATGGCGGCGGGGAGTAAGAATTGCTCCACGAGCCTAAGCCCGGGCTGTAACGGATTTGTAACGCAGCGGACGGCGTTGGATCGGGATGGTAGCTTCGCTCCCGATGCGGGCGATTCGCGAACTGCCGCTCGCCGCATCCCTCCTCCTGGTCGGCGTGGGGCTGTTTTTCGGCGGCGGCCCCGGATCTGGCTCGCTGCCGTGGCTGGGAGGCGGGGCCCTGCTCGCGGTGGTCGTGCTGATTGCCACCCAGGGCCTGCCTCCGGGCTGGCCGCTGCTCGTCCCTCTCGCCGGGCTCGCGGCCTGGTTTGCGCTCTCGATCAGCTGGTCGGCGCTGCCCGACCGCTCCTGGGACTACGCGAACCGCACGCTCGTCTACCTGCTCTTCGCATTGCTCGGCCTTTGGCTTGCCGCACGAACACGGGCGCTCGCACTGGGGCTGATGGCGCTCTTCGGCGCCGTCCTCGTCTGGTCGCTGCTCGGCAAGGTGCTGCCGGTCGTCTACGACTACGGCCCGCCCGAAATCGGGCGCCTGCGGGGGCCGATCGGGTTGTGGAACCAGCTCGCGCTCGTCGCCGCCTTCACCCTGCCGCTTGCGGTGTGGCGGCGCCGGCTCGAGGGCGTGCTGCTCGCGTACGCGGCGATCGTCGCCCTGCTCCTGACGTACTCACGGGGTGGGGTGGTCACCGCCGTGTTCGTCGTGGCGGTGTGGTTCGTGCTCGACGACGAGCGCCTCGAGAGCGCACACGTGCTCCTCGCGGCGGCCGTGCCCGCAGCGGCCGTCGTCGGGATCGCGTTTGCGCTGCCGGGGGTGACCGGGGACGGCCAGTCCTCGCACACGCGCTGGCGCGACGGCCTGATCTTCGGCGCGCTGCTGCTCGTCGGCGCGATTGCAGCGACGCTGCTCCGGCGCGTGCCTCTGCCGCGCGTGCCACGGCGGGTTTTGATCGGCATCGGCGTCGCGGTGGTCGCCGCGCTCCTCGTGGTGGCTGTCGTGAAGGGCGGCGGTTCGGGCGCCCTCGGCAACGGCGGCGGTCGGCTGACGGACACGAGCTCGAACTTCAGGTTCACGTGGTGGGGGCAGGCGGTGCACGGCTGGGAGCACGACAAGCTGCTTGGAACGGGCGCTGGCACCTTCCACGTCACGAACCTCCGCTATCGCGGCTCGTTCCTCGACTACACGACCGAGCCGCACAACGTGCCGCTGCAGTTCTTGACGGAGGCGGGGATCGTCGGGTTCGTGCTCTTCGTGCTGGCCGCCGTCGCGCTCCTCTGGCGCGGGCACGGGAGGCGGAAGCACGAGCTCGCACTTGCGCTGCTGCTTCCCGCCTACTTCGTGCACTCACTCGTCGACATCGACTGGGACTTCGTCGCCGTTTCCGTGCCGGCGTTCCTGGCCGCGGGCGCGCTGGCCGGAGGTCTGCCGGTGCGGCGCGTTTCACCGTTCGGCTCGCTCGTCGCTCTCGGCGCCGCGCTCCTAGCGTTTGTCGTGCTCCTGCTGCCGTGGCTGGGCGAGCGCTGGTCGGCGCAGGCGACCGTGGCGCCGCCCGCGCGTGCGGTGACGCTCGCGAAGCGCGCGCGGTCGGTCGACCCGCTCCTCGTCGATCCGCTCTGGGCGCTCGCGTTCGCGGCCGAGCTGCGCGGCGACCTGCCCACCGCGTACGCCTTCTACGAAGAGGCAACGCGCAAGCAGCCGAAGAATGCGCGCACGTGGCTGTTCGCCGGTCAGTTCGCCTACGTGCACGGCTGCATGCGCGCCGCCTACGACAACCTCGAGAAGTTCACCGAGCTCGACAACAAGGCGCGTCCGAACGTCGGCGGCGATGCCTACAACAAGGCGCTGAAGATCGTCGATGCGGGGAAGGCGAAGTGTTAGCGCTACTGCGCGCCGAGCACGATCGCCAGCTGCGCACCATGCAGCGCTGACGGCTTCAGCCCGTCCAGCGGGCCGACGATCTTCACGTGCAGGTCACGCGCGAGCCGGACGCCCTCCGCCTGGAAGCCCTTCTTGAACATGACGACGGTGGTCGCATAGTCCTGGCGCTTCGCGTTCCCGGTGCCGGGCACGCCGTACTGCAGATTCGAGAGCCTGCTCGCCTCGCTTGACGCGGCGCCGGCCCGGCCGTTGCCGTTGAAGACGAAGACCCCCGTTTGCGAGCGCAGCAGCTTCGGCAGCCCGATCGGCGCCTGCTTGTGGGTGACGGGCGTAGCTGTGTGCTTCTTTGCGGGTGCGAATGCCGTCGCCGTTGCATGCTTCTGCATCGCGTGCGCTAGCGGCTTCGCGAGCAGGAGGAAGCCGGCGCCGAGCAGCAGCACGAGCTCGATCGCAGCGACGAGGCTGGCGACGAGCGTCGCCGTCTTCCACGGGCGGATGAGTGCGTCGGGTGCAGTGAGCGGCGTGTCCACGGCCGCCTTGATTCGTTACGCCGCGGACCTTTCCTTTGCTTCGTGGCGCTTCACTCGCGAATCTGGTTCGGCTACGCCGAATCAGGTTCGGACTTCATCCAGGCCCAGGTGCGGCGCAGACCGTCGTCGAGCGGGACCTGCGCGCGCCAGCCGAGCTCGCGTTCGATCAGCGCGGCGTCGAGCACCGACCGCTGCACGTCGCCGAGCCGCGCAGCCTCGAGCCGTGGCTGCGCGTCCACGCCCGCGACCGCTGCGCATGCGGCGTGCAGCTGCGCGACCGTCGTGTCCTCGCCGGTGCCGACGTTGTAGGGGCCGCCGCTCTTGCCGACGGTCGCGAGGAGCGCGGCGATCACGTCGTCGACGTAGACGAAGTCGCGGCTCTGGCTTCCGTCGCCGTAGATCGTCGTCCCATCGCCGCGTGCAAGGCGCTCGAGGAAGATCGCGACGACGCCGCCCTCGAGCCCTGCGTCCTGCCGCGGCCCGTAGACGTTTGCGAAGCGCAGCGGGACGTGCGTGGTGCCGTGGATGCGGTTCCAGCCGAGGAGGTACTCCTCGCCGCACTTCTTCGCGATGCCGTAGGGCGAGAGCGGGAGGAACGGCGCATCCTCGCTCGCCGGGTCCGGGCACTCGCCGTAGCCGGCGCCGCCCGACGAGGCGAAGATCACCTGCGCGCCGGGCGAGGCCTGCAGCACGTTGACCGTCCCGACGACGTTCACGGCCGCGTCGTACTCCGGACGAGTCATCGAGGTCTGCACATCGGCCTGCGCAGCGAGGTGGAACACGACGTCGGCGTCGGCCTGGTACGGCTCGCGGATGTCGTGCTCGAGCAAGGTCGCCTTCGGGCTCAGGTGCTTGCGCTTGCCGGTCGCGAAGTTGTCGACGACGACCACCTCGTCGCCCCGCTCGATCAGTGCGTCCACCAGGTTCGACCCGATGAAGCCTGCGCCCCCTGTCACGACCGCCCGCATGTAGCCCGTAGATTAGAGCGCTGATGTTCGTGACCTTTGAAGGAGTCGACTGGTCGGGCAAGAGCACGCAGGCCGCGCTGCTCGCCGGCTGGTTGGCCGAGGAGGGCCGGACCGTGCTGCTGACCCGCGAGCCGGGCGGCACGCCGGTCGCGGAAGCGGTGCGCGACGTCGTCCTGCACGGCCACGACATGACGCCGTGGGCCGAGGCGGCGCTATACGCCGCCGCTCGTGCCGATCACGTCGAGCACGCGATCCGGCCGGCGCTCGAGCGCGGCGAGGACGTCGTGTGCGACCGCTACATCGACTCTTCGGTCGCCTACCAGGGGATCGGGCGCGGGCTCGGCGAGGATCGCGTCCGCGAGCTGAACCTGATGGTCACGCGCGGCCTGCTCCCCGAGCGGACGTTCCTCGTGCTGCTCGATCCCGAAGAAGCGCGTCGTCGTGGCGCGGGACAGCCGGACCGGATCGAGCGCGAGGGCGACGACTTCTGGAGCCGCGTGCACGAGGGCTTCCGTTCGCTCGCGGCGGAGTTCCCGGAGCGGTTCGTCACGCTCGACGGGTCGCGCTCCCCCGACGAGATCGCCGAGGAGGTTCGTGAGCACCTTCGCCCGCTTCTCTGAGCGTTCTAACTTCGAGCATCCCGAGGCGGGGCGCTTGCTCGATGCAGCGCTCCGCGAGGGGCCGGCGCACGCCTACCTCTTCTATGGGCCGCCCGGCGTCGGCAAGCGTGAGGTCGCGCGCACGTTCGCGCGCGCGCTGATCGACACGACGCGCGCGGTGCATCCCGATCTCTACGAACTCGATGCACTCGGCGAGATGATCCGCATCGACGCGATTCGCGAGCTGCGCCGTGACTTGCACATGCGCCCCTTCGAATCCAACCGGCGCGTCTACCTCCTGCACCACGCGCATCTGATGAACGAGGACGCGGCCGACGCACTGCTCAAGGACCTCGAGGAGCCGCCGAGCTACGCCGTGATCGTGCTGATCGCCGACGACCTCGGCCCGCTGCCGGAGACGATCCTCTCCCGGTGCCAGCTCGTGCCGTTCCGGCGCCTCTCAGAGAAGGTGATCAGGGAGCTCGTCGATGCCCGTGCGCCGCAGCTCGACGAGGACGCCCGCGCCGCGCTCGCGCGGGTGGCGGCTGGTCGACTGGACAGGTTGGAGCGCCTGCTCGACCCGGCGTCGGTGGTGCGGCGTGAGGCGCTGCTCGAGCAGGCGCGCGCCGTCTACCGGGACCCGATGTTCGATGCGTCCGACGCGGCAGCCACGGTGCTCGCGCATGCGCAGGAACGCGCCGTCGAGGCACGAGACACGGAGGAGGCGCGGATCGCCGGGCTCGAACTGACCGCGCGCGAGGCCGAGCAGCGTGTGAAGCGGGCGGCGCGCGGGGCGGAGCGCGAGGAGCTCCTGGCGCAGCTCGAGGAGCTCGGAGCCTGGTACCGCGATCTGATGGCGGTCGCCGTCGGCGCCGAAAGCGCCGCCATCCATCTGGACAAGCTCCCCGAGTTGCGCGAAGACGCAACAAGGGAACGGCTGGTCGGCGCGGAACACGCAGCAGAGGCCGTTCGGGAGACATGGCGAGCGCTCGAGGAGCTCAATCTGGCGCCGCAGCTGGCGTTCGAGGCCCTGTTCATTCGTATCGGTCGAGAACTGTAAATACACCCTAAGGGCTATTGTTTTTTGTGCTGCGGCCGCTAAGAGTGAAGGTGAGCGTCATGGGCGGATGACGCTCTCACCGAGAGGGAGAGCAGTTGGTCGCAGTTCCGTCCATAGGTCGTGCTTCAGAGGTCACCCCGCGTAGAGCCGCCCCGGAGGCGGACGCGACGCGCGACCTCTACGAGCGCTATGCGCGCCAGATCTACTCGTATTGCCTGCACCAGCTGGGCAATCGCGAGGAGGCCGAGGACGCGACCCAGTCGACCTTCCTGAACGCCTTCCGGGGCTTCAAGCGCGGCGTCGACCCCGAGTTCGAGTCGGCCTGGCTCTACAAGATCGCCCAGAACGTCTGCCTGACGCGGCAGCGGTCGTCCTCGCGCCGGCGCAAGGTGGAGTCACCGGGCGACCTGGACGCGATGCAGGACTACGTGCCGGCGCACCAGGCGGATTCGGATGAGCTTATCCGGCTGCCCGAGGCGCTGGACGCGATGCCGGAGCAGCAGCGGCGGGCGCTCCTGCTGCGCGAATGGCAGGGCCTCACCTACAAGGAGATCGGCGAGGAGCTCGACCTCTCGCAGGCCGCTGTCGAGACATTGCTCTTCAGGGCACGTCGCTCGCTCGCCGCGGGGTTGAGCGAGGAACCGGTGAAGAAGACGACGGGGATCGCGAAGCGGGTGAGCGGCGCGGGAGACCTGGGGTCGATCCTCTCGATCGTCAAGTCGCTTGTCCTCACCGGCGGCGTCAAGATGGCGACCGCGGTCGCAACGGTCGCGGCGACCTCCGTTGTCGCGGCGACGCCCGCGACGCGCCACGCGGTCGAGGATGTCGTCGCGCCGCAGCACCACAAGGCGCCGGTGCACCAGGTGAGCGCGAACGCCGCCGTGACGACCGGTGGAGTCGCCGCGCCTGTGAGCGCGCCCTTCTCGCTCGTGCCGACGAGGCCGGCGGCCGCACCCGCGCCGCCGAACGCTCCGCCGAACGCGCCGCTGACGGTCGCCGCGTCGAAGATCGAGCAACTCCGGCTCGCGTTGCAGGCGCACAACTCGGCCGTCGCGGCGGCCCTGATGGTCGGGCGCGTTTGGAGCACGACGGAGCCGTCGGCTGCGATCTCGGCGCCGT
The DNA here is from genome assembly GCA_025964395.1 of Actinomycetes bacterium. Taxonomy (GTDB): domain Bacteria; phylum Actinomycetota; class Thermoleophilia; order Gaiellales; family Gaiellaceae; genus PALSA-600. The sequence goes on from JAOPYY010000113.1 coordinate 8,619, forward strand.
CGGTTCCCACCCTGATCGTGGAGATGCCGGTCTTGACGCCGGTCGTGGCGCCGACGGCCGCGGCGCCCACTGCGCAGCCGGCCGCACCGCAGCCCGCGACGCCGCAGGCGGCGGCCACGGCGCCGGCGGCCGCGGCGCCGAAGAGGGACGACGCGAATTCGGGACAGGGCACGACCAGCGGCAACAACAACGGGAGCAGTGGCACGGGCGACAACAAGAGCAGCGGTGACGCGACCCCGGCGGCGCAGCCCGCGGCCGTGGTCACGCCCGCGGCACCGGCCGCGAAGTCCGACGGCAACCCGGGCGCAAATCAGGGCGCGACGACGGGCAGCGACCGCAGCGGCACGGGCAAGGTCGACGACAACAAGAACAGCGACAACAACCAGAAGGGGTCGAACGTCGTCGTGGTGCCCAAGTCCTCGATGGTGAGCGGGACCACGACGACCACAACCACAACGACCTCCACGACGACGACCACGGCGACGACGACGACGCCGACCGCCGCGCCGCCGACGACGACGTCCACGACGACGTCCACGACGACGACGGCTGCAACTCCGCCGCCGCCTCCGCCTGCGTCGACGGTCACCGTGACCGCGCCGCAACCGCCGGCGCCGCAACCGTCTCAGAGCGACAAGACCAACCGCCCCGACCAGCGCCACAGGGGCGAGAACAGGGACAACAACGACGGGACCGGAAAGAGGAAGTAAGCGCGGCCGCGGCTACACTAGGCGCGCTGTTTCACAGCAGCAGTGCCGACGTAGCTCAGCTGGTAGAGCACTTCACTCGTAATGAAGGGGTCGGGAGTTCGAGTCTCCCCGTCGGCTTACGAGAAGGCTTGGATTGCGGAGGCGGTGGAGGCTCCGAGGCAAGGCGACTTCAAGGGATGGGCGGCTTGCTGTTAGAGCGCCCGCGAGTAGCCCACGTCCAACGGGTTCGGCGGAAAGGGCACCTCGCGTGTCTCGCCGTTCAGGCTCCAGCCGCGCCGTTCGTAGAAACGGCGGGCTCCGTGGTTGCCTTCGAGTGTCCAGAGCTTTGCCTCGCTGAAACCGAGTCCGCGCAGCCGGTCGAGCGCGTGGTCGTGCAGCTTCGAGCCGAGGCCGCCGCCCTGGTGTGCCGGCAGGACGTAGAGATTGCGGAGGAAGCCGTAGCCGACGGCAACCGACGCGCCGGGCTGCCCGTCGACCTCGAGCACGTAGATCTCGATCTCGGGATCCGCGAGCGCGCTCTCCCAGTCGGCGCGCACACCGTCGTCCGGGAACGGATAGCGGTCGGGCGGGAAGATGTGCGCGAACGCCGAAACGGCGGCTTCGCGCTGGATCTGGAGCAAGGTCTCCGCCTCGTCGGGCCGGGCGAGGCGGATCAATTGGCGGAAGCGAGCGCGCCGTCGACCGAGTCGTGCACAGGCAAATGCCGGTCGAGGCCGCTGACCTCGAGGGTTCGCCGCGTCTCGAGCCCGGGCGCGGCGAGCAGCACTCCGGCGTGACCGAGCTTCGAGCGCGCCTCGATCAGCACGCCGAGGGCGGTCGAGTCCACGAAGGCCACCTCGGCCATGTCGACGACGATCCGCGCCGCGCCTCCGTCGATCGCGGCCGTGAGCGCGTGGCGGATGTCGTCCGCGTTGTAGAGGTCGAGCTCGCCGCCGAGGCGCACGACCACCCCACCGTGGTGCTGCTCGACGCCCCGGACTGCCGGTTCCCGCAACGGCTCCATCGGGACGATTGAACCCGAGAGGCGGCGCGTGCGCAAGCAACCTCGACAAAAGCCCGTTTCGGCAGGCCAAAACGCGACAGTATGATCGAATGAGGATGGGTCACCTGGTCCGTAAGCGAGGGCTGGTCACGTTTTGCGTCCTCGTGGTGATTGCCGAGGTCGTAGGCCGAAGCCTGATCGGACACGTCGACCGGCTCTTCCACGTCGCGCCGCTCGCCCGGCCGGACGCGAGCTACTACCCCTTCCTGCTCGTCGCGGTGAAGACGCTCGGCGCCCTCGTTTTCGCTGGGCTTCTGGCCCACGGGACGCGCGCGTGGGCAAAGGCCGACGCCGGCCACCGGTTGCTGAACGTCGTCTGCCACGGGCACGAGCAACGCGCGCCACGGTTGCGCGCAGGGCTCTCACTGCGCGTCTGGCTCGCGTCGTTTGCGGCCACGTCCATCGTCTACCTCCTGCATACGGATGCGGACGGGATCGCGGCGGGACGTTGGCCGGTGTTCGCGCCGTGGCTGCACACGTATGCGCTGCCGATCTTCGCGGGCCTCGCGGTCGTGGTCGCTCTCGTCTGGCAGTTCGCAAGCTGGCTCTACGAGGTCGAGGAGTACGCCGTCCGCACGATCGCGCGCGTGCGTCGGATCCTCACCGCTGCTCTCACTCCTTCCACCCGCCGCGCGCACTCGCGTGCGGCAGACGACGCGGCGCCTCGGCGCCGCTTCGGCCTCTCCTTCGAGTCACGGCCTCCTCCGCTGCCCGCCTGAACCGCGGGCACGCCCTGGACCCCGGAGGCCGCGGGACGAAAGTCGTCCTTGGTACGCAACCTCGAAGGAGCACGGAAGCATGGAAACACCAATTACTCGTCACATAACGGCGACGGCCGTTGCACGCTCGACCCGTGCGCGCGCGGTCTCGCTGATCGGCCCCACGACGGTCGCCTGCGGCCTGATCTGGGCCATCCTCCAGCCGTACCGGCTGACCATCCTGCACCCGCGTGGTCAGGGTGTCTGGTGGCTCTTGCTGGAGCCACCGCTGCTCGTCGCGGCGGCCGGCGTGATCTTCGCTCTCGTCGTCGCGCGCCCGCTGCTCACCGACCTGGAGGCGCACAATGCTGCCTCACGCTGAGATGGTCCACTGGGCCTTTGCGGCGGGGATCCTGCTCGTCGGGCTGTGCCTGCTGTGCGAGGCGATCGTCGGGCAGGAAGTCTGGCGGATGCGTCCGTGGCGCAAGTACCTCTGGCCCGGTATCGCATTCGGCATGGGTGTCCTGCTGTGGCCGGTGATGGCGTTCTTCACGAACTCGTCGATCCACATGTACGCGCACGGTTCATGGGCCGAGGTGCTGATGCTCGCCGGCGGCGCCGAGCTTGGGCTCGTGCGCGGACGGCTCACGTCGCCGCTCTGGCGGCTCACGTGGCCGCTCGCGTTCGCCGTTACGGGGATCGCGTTCATCATCCACGAGCAGAACCCGTGGTTCTTCGCGCGGTCGGCGTTCTTGCACCACCTGCTCGGCTGGACGTTCCTGCTCGGCGCCGTGATTCCGCTCGCGCTCGCGTGGAAGCCGCGGTCGGCGGCCCTGCAGACGTGCTTCGCGCTCACGATCGTCGCGGTCTCGGTGATGCTCTTCACCGACCGGGATGTCGCACCGATCTTCGGGCACCTGTCGCCCCTCGCCGGACCGCAGCACCGATGAGACGCCTGCTGCTCATCTCACTTGCTGCGCTTGCGTTCCCCGCGGCCGCGTCGGCCCATGCGACGCTGCGTTACACGACGCCCCCGTTCGGTCACGAGCTGCAGCGCGGCCCTGCGCAGGTCGTTCTGCACTTCGATCAGACGGTGAAGGTGCTGCCCGGTTCGATCAACGTCCTGAACGGCGTCGGCAAGCAGTTCGCCTTGAACTCGCGCACGGACGGGCGGAACGTCGTCGCGAACGTGCTGCCGCTGAAGCTCGGCGGCTACACGGTGCGCTGGCGGGCGATCTCCGCCGACTCGCACGTCGTCTCCGGCGTCTGGACGTTCGGCGTGCGAGTGCCCGCGCCCGCCGTTGCGAATGCATACGGCGCCGGTGGGCCGACGAACACCGAACACGTCGTGCGCTGGCTGTGGTTCCTCGGGCTCGCACTCGCGATCGGGGCGCTCGGGCTGCGCGTCATCTGCTTGCGCGGGCTTGCCGTCCCGCGGGCGTTGGAGCGGAAGATCCTCGTTGCCTCGGGCCTCGGCGTCGTGCTCGCCATGCACGCTGGCATCGCGGCGTTCTCGCTGCGCGCGGAGGATGCGTTGCAGTTGCCGTTCGGCAACTTCCTCTACGGCGATCTCTCGCCGATGGCGGCGACCCGCTTCGGTCAGGCGTTCGTCGTGATGACGCTCGGCTTCGCGCTCGTGCTCGCGTTGCTCTACCTCTCGTGGCTACTCGACCGCACCGAGCTGCTCGTGCCGGCGTTCGTGCTGTCGCTGCTCTTCGCCGGTGGGCTCTCGTGGTCCGGTCACGACGCGCTCGATCCCGGGTCGACGTGGAAGACGGCGATCGCGGACTGGGTGCATATCGGTGCGGCGTCGGTCTGGATCGGCGGGCTCGCGACGATGGTGGGTCTGGTCTGGTACGGCGCGCCCGAGCTCCGGCGTGTTGCGTTCATGAACTTCTCGCGCATGGCGACCGTGTTGATCGCGCTCGTGCTTGCCGCCGGGACGTACCTGAGCATCGTCCGGCTGCCGCATCTACACGATCTGTGGACGGAGCACTACGGGCAGGTGTTGCTGATCAAGGTCGGGCTCGTTTGCTTCGCCCTGCTGTGGGGTGCGTTCCATCACTTCGTCGTCGCGCCGGCACTCCAGCGAGCGGACACGGGCTTCCTCACGCGCATCGGCCGTTCGCTCGCAGGTGAAAGTCTCGTGGGCGTCGCGGTGCTGCTCGTCGCTGCGGTGCTCGTCGACTCGAAGCCGCCACCGCGACCGTCGACCACACCGACCGTGCAAGCGGTGCGATGATCGGAGACATGGAGCTCACGAGCTACCGGGATCGCTTCCCGATTCTCGAATCGACGACGTACCTGATCAACCACTCGCTCGGCGCGATGCCTGCGGAGGCCGAGCGTCGGCTGCAACAGTTCGCGAACGAGTGGAAGACGCGCGGCGCGCGTGCCTGGAGCGAAGGGTGGTGGGACTCGGTCTTCACGACGGGCGATCTGATCGGTTCGATCATCGGCGCGCCGGCGGGGTCGACCGTCATGCACCAGAACGTGACGGTGGCCGAGGCGATCGTTCTCTCGTGCTTCGACCTGAAGCCCCCTCGCAATCGAATCGTGTTCGAGGAAGGGCTGTTCCCGTCGGTGCGCTACGTGCAGCAGGCGTGGTCGCGGTTCGGTGCAGACGTCGTCGTCTGCGCCGACGCGGATGCGGTGATCGACGCGATCGACGAGCGCACCCTGCTCGTGCCCATCTCACACGTGCTCTACAAGACGGCCGAGATCCAGCCGATCGAGCGGATCGTCGAACGGGCGCACGAGGTGGGCGCGTACATCTGCCTCGACGCGTACCAGTCGGCGGGCACCGTCCCGCTCGACGTGACCGCGCTCGGCGTCGAGTTCTGCGTCGGCGGTTCGGTGAAGTGGCTGTGCGGCGGGCCCGGCGCGGGGTGGCTGTACGTGCGGCCCGACATCGCCGAGCAGCTCGAGCCAGCCTTCGCCGGCTGGCAGGGCCACGCGCGCCCGTTCGCGTTCGAGGCGGAGATGGAGCCTGCGCCCGGCGCTGCGCGCTTCCTCACCGGCACGCCCGTCGTCGCGGCCAACTACGCGGCGAGCGCGGGCTACGAGATCATCCGCGAGATCGGCGTCGAGCGGATCCGCGAGAACTCGATGCGGCAGACGGCGCTGCTCGTCGAGCTCGTCGACGATGCAGGCTTCGAGCTCACCTCGCCGCGGGAACCGGAGATCCGCGGCGGCTCGGTCGTCTTCCGCGTGCCGGACTTCCAAGCGGTGCACGCAGAACTGGCCGCGCGCGAGATCATCTGCGACTACCGCCCGGACGCCGGGCTCCGCTTCGGGCCGCACTTCTTCACCACCGACGACGAGATTCGCTTCGCCGTCGATCAGGTGAGTGAGATCCTCGAATCGGGCGCGCACATCGCGCGCCTCGGTGCGACCGCCGGCTTTTAGCGAGGCCAGAGGCTTGATGTGGAACTGCGTGCTTGCGGGGATGGCTCAGACCAAGCAGGTCGTTCGGGTCGGGCGTAGGGCATAGCGGGGTCTACGTTCAAGCCCGACCCGGGCGAGATGCGCCGCGTCTGAGC
>JAOPYY010000243.1 GCA_025964395.1 Actinomycetes bacterium
GTCGCAGGCGCGGTCGTCACCATCCGGTTGCGCTGAGTCGGCGCGTGGCCCGACGCGTGCTGGACGAGCGCGAGCGCCGACGCCGTAACAGCGGCGAACGCAACGAGAGCCGCACGGCGCCGCGCCCGGACACGGCGCACGCTCGCCTGGGCCTTCCACGCGGCCACAAGCTCGTCGGCCGGCCCGAGCCGCTCTAGCGCAAGCTGCACCGCCTCGGTCGCGTCGCGCCCTGAGGCGACGTGATGAGCGATCGCGTCGTCGAGGTGGCCACGCAACTCGGCACGTAGGCGGCGCGAGCCGGCGCCTCGAACCTGCGCGGCAACCTCCACGAGATACCGCTCGATGTCGGTCACTGGTTGAGCACCGCCTGCACACTCGCCGCGAAGTGCTCCCAGTCCCGGCGCCGGCCGTCGAGCGCCTTCTTCCCTTGCGCGGTGAGCTCGTACGCGCGGCGCCGCCGGCCGTCGACGTCCTTCCACTTGCTGCGGAGAAGGCCGTCACCTTCGAGGCGATGCAGTGCCGGATACACCGTGCCCTCGGCGTAGTCGAAGCGGTCGCCGCTCGTGCTGCGAATGTGATCAATGATCGCGTAGCCGTGCAGCGGGCCGCTACGCAGCGCCGCGAGGAGCAGCAGATCGAGGTGTCCGGAGAACTGCTCGCGCGCCATACCTCTCTATTCTATGGCATAGATGATCTATGTATAGCCTATGCCGATGATCGAACGCCTCACCCGCGGGCTCCCGAGGCCGTGGCAGCTCACGATCGAGTGGCTCGTGACGATTGTCGGCGCGATCGCGATCGTCCTTGCGCTCAAGGAATGGGTGGTCAATCCGTACAGGATCCCAACCAGCTCGATGGAGCCGACCTTGCATTGCGCGCGGCCGGCGTCGGAGTGCGAAGCGCGCTTCTCCGACCGAGTGCTCGCGTGCCGACTGTGTTACCGCTTCGCCGCTCCGAAGCGCGGCGACATCGTCGTCTTTCACACGCCACCTCGCGCGGCGGTTGTATGTGGCACCGGAGGCATTTACGTCAAGCGCCTGGTCGGCCTACCGGGAGAGGTGTGGGAGGAACGCCGCGGCTACGTCTTCATCAACGGGCGCCGGCTGGACGAGCCGTACATTCGCGCAGCGCGCCGCGATGCACAAACGATCGGACCGATCACGATGCCACGGGGCCGCTATCTCATGATGGGCGACAACAGGATCTCGTCCTGCGATTCGCGCAAGTGGGGAACGGTCGGACGCTCGAGCTTAGTGGGAAAGGTTGTTGCGACCTACTGGCCCCCGTTCCGCATTCGGCTTTGAACGAGCGTTTGCCACGCCCTCACCAAGCGCGGCGTCGAAGGAAAAGCGTGCGTCCGGCGCGAGCGGGAGCAGGACATGCAACGCGGTCCCGCCGCCGGACGGGCTGACGACCGAGATCGTTCCGCCAAGCGCCTCGACACGGTCTGTCAGCCCGATCAGGCCGGAGCCGCGACTGGGGTCGGCGCCGCCCACGCCGTCGTCGCGGATCGACAGGGCCACATAGTCGTCACCGCTCTCAACGCCCAGCTTCAGGATCGACGCTTCCGCATACTTGACGGCGTTGGTGAACGCCTCGGAGACGACGTAGTACGCAGTTACCTCGAGAGCCTCGTCGAGCCGCGAGTCGATCTGTACGTCGAACGCGACCGGGACCGGGCAGCGACGCGAAAGTGCCCTGAGCGCGGGCTCGAGACCTCCCTCCGACAGGATCGCCGGGTGGATGCCGCGCGAGATCTCCCGCAGTTCCTCGAGCGTCGCCACGAGCTCGTCCGCGAGCAGCGACAGCTCGCGCTGGATCTCGCTCCAAGGGCGGGGCGTCATCGTCTCGTTCATGCGGATCTTCAGCGCAAGCGAGACGAGGCGCTGCTGAATGCCGTCGTGCAGATCGCGCTCGATCCGCCTACGCGTCTCGTCGGCCGCAGCCACGACGCGCGCTCTCGATGCAGTCAGCTCGCTCCGGTTTTCCGCATTTGAGATCGCTGTCGCGATCAGTTCCGCGAAGCTGGCGATGCGGGCCTCGGCCGTCTCTGCCAGCGAATCGGTTTTTGTGGCCGCGGCCGCGATTCCCCAGAGCTGATCGTCAACGACGATCGGCGCACCGACGGTCGAATGCACTCCGATGTCACGCGCCCAGGTCGCGAGCTCGCCGGTGGCCCCGCTATACCCGTCGAAGCGAGCTGAACGACCGGTCCGGTACACGCTGGCAATGACTCCGTTCCCGTCGAGCCGCCAGTTCGAGCCGACCGGCAGCCCACCATCTTCATCACCGCCCCACGTGGCGAACACCGTCGCGGTCGCGTCGGACTCGTACCGGAAGACCATCGTGCCCTCGACGCCGAGCACCCGTCCGAGCTCCTCCGCGACGGCGGCAAGAACCTCGCTCGGTTGCACGCCTCGCGCCACCAGTGTCGCAACCCGTCGCAGCGCCGCCTGCTCCTCCGCCAGCCGTGCGATCTCAGTCCGTGCCTCGGCATTCGCTATGGCCGTGGCGACGAGGTCGGAAAACGCGGTCAGGCGGTCGACCGTGTCCACGTGCAGCGGTGGCACGCCCGGGGCGAGCCCGAGCATGACGGCGCCCCAGATCCGGCCGTCGACGATCAGCGGGATGCCGACGCCCGATCCGATACCGACCTCCCGGGCGAAGTCCGGGCCGGGGCCTTCGAGCCCTGTGTAATCGTCGATCCTCCCCGCGTGGCCCGTCCTCAGCACTGATGCGAGGGCGCCGACGTCGTCGGGTGAGGCGGTGATGCTCCTGCCGACAAACGGAGCCATCCCGCCGGCGCCTCCAACAACCGTCGCGGTGTGATCCGGGCCGAAGCGAAAGAGCGCCACGACCGGCACGTCGAAGAGCCCGATGATCTCCGCGGCGACCGCTGAGAAGATCTCGTTCGACGGCGCACCCTCGGCGACGAGCGTCGCAACCCGACCGAGCGCAGCTTGCTCCGAAGCGACGCGTTCCAACTCGCGCTTGCCCTCGGCGTTCGAGATCGCCGTGGCAACCAGCTCCGCGAAGTTCTCGATCCGGTGCTCCGTTCCCGGCGGCACCGGCTCGGAGTGCAAAGAGGCGGCGGTCAGCATCCCCCAGAGCCGGCCCTCCACCATAATCGGCGCGCCGACCGCGGAGCGCATTCCGAGCGACCGCATGTAGTCCGCGGTCGCCCCTTGGGGAATTGCGTAATCGTCGATGCGCGCCGGCCGCAGAGTCCTGAGAACGCGGGTCGAGACGCTGTCCCCGCCCAAGACAAGTTCCTTGCCGACCGGCATCGCGGGGCCGTGGACGCCCCAGGCCGCGACCACCGTCAGCTTCCCGGCTTCGTAGCGATACATCTGCGAGGCATCGAGGTGCAGCAGCTTCCCGACCTCCTCGGCTACAGCCGCGAACACCTCCGCGGGCGATGGCTGGCGGGCAACCAGCGTCGCCACGTGCCGCAGCGCCGCCTGCTCCTCTGCGAGCACACCCCGTGCAGCCTCCGACGCGATCGCGCGCCGCCCGGCACGCTCCGCAACGAGGACCGCGGTGACGATGACGATCCCGAGCATGAGCGCGAGTGGGACATCCAGCGCGCGCACCGGCTGCAGGAAGTACCAGTCGTACACCTCGATGCTCGCCGCCCCGACGCTCAGAACGAGGAGAACGCCCAGGCTCACGGCAGGGCGGCTCCTGACCTTCACGCCGCGACCCTCCCCCGGGTAACGGGGCGCCCGCTCCATCTCCCGAGAGTGCCACCTCGGCTGGAGGCCCGCAATGGGGGCTAGCGGGAACTTGCTTGACTCTGGGCGGGCTTAATTGATTGATTGATCAGTGGACGAGCGTGAGCATCTTGAACATCGGCAGGTACATGGCGATGATGATCACGCCGACCATCAGACCGACACCGATCATCATGATCGGCTCGATGATGCTCGTGAGCGTCTCGATCGACGCGTCGACTTCTTCCTCGTAGAAGTCAGCGATCTTCCCGAGCATCTTGTCGAGCTCACCGGTTTCCTCGCCGACCTTGATCATCTGCGAGACCATCGGCGGGAAGACGGGGTTCTCGACGAGCGGCTGCGAGATCGGCACACCTTCGTGCACCCTTTGCTTCGCGTCGATCAGCGCCGCCTCGACAACCCAGTTGCCGGACGTCTGTGACGTGATCTCAATCGCCTTGATGATGTCGACGCCAGCTGCAACGAGAGTCGAGAAGGTACGCGAGAACCGAGCCATCGTGATCTTGAGGACAACGTCGCCGATCTTCATCGGCAGCTTCAACTTGAAGCGGTCCCAGTTGCGGCGTCCGTGGTTGGTCTTGCGCCACTTCTTGAAGCCGAACGTGCCGCCAACCGCGAACGCGATGATCAGGTACCAGTCCGCCTTGATGAAGTTCGACATGTTGACGACGTATTGCGTGAGCGTCGGCAACGTGCCGCCGAGGGTCAGGAAGACCTTGCTGAAGAACGGGACGAGGAAAAGCAGCATCCCGGTGAGGACGAGGGTCGCGAAGATCAGGACCATCGTGGGGTACATCATCGCGCCCTTGACACGGCTCTTCAGCTTTGTCTCCCGCTCGATCTGGAACGCCATACGATCGAGCACCTGGTCCAGGATGCCTGCCGCTTCGCCCGACTCAACCATCGAGACGAACAGGCGCGTGAAGATCTTCGGATGGCGATCCATCGCCTGGCTGAGCAGCAGGCCGCCTTCCACGTCCGCCCGGAGCTCGCCGATCACCTGCGCGAGATACTTGTCGTCGGTCTGATCCCCGAGGATGACAAGGGCGGCGACCACGCTGAGGCCCGCCTCGATCATCGTCGCGAACTGGCGCGAGAAGATCTGCAGCGATTTCGGCTTGATCTTCTTGAACGTGTTCTTGACGCCGTCTTCACCGACCGACGACAACTCCTCGAGGCTCTCGGCGAGCAGCCCGCGGATGCGCAACTGCTCGCGCGCAACACTGAGCGAGGGGGCGTGGATCTCCCCATCGGAGAGGAGCCCCTGGGCGTTGATGGCGGAATATGCGAAGGCGGCCATGCGTCTCTCAGCTATCGGCTTGCGGTGAGGGCGTCATTAGCACGGTGCGCTGCCCGGCGGGTTGGACGCCCCGCAGTCGAATGTCGAGACCTGTCGCGCGAGCGTTCGTGAGTTGACCCCATCTCGCACGAGAACGGTGACCTGCTTGTAAGCGCGCTGAGCGGCGGTGCCCGCGATCAGCTTGATGTACGTGTCGACGTAGTACGTGTGGCCGTCGGGCGAGCCGGCGCCGGTCACCGTTCTGTGCGCGGTGCACGGATTGATCCCGTTCGCCGAATAGAACAACGAGACGCTGGTTGACCCCGAGGTCGCAGTGCAACTCCACGGACTCGTGTTGGGGTTGTTGCGCGGGCCGGTATTGCCACACACCGGCGACTGCGCCGCCGCGCAGACTGCAGTGTCGGCAACGTACACGCCCGTGGTCGGCGCACCCGCGGTGTCCAGCCCGATCGCGTCGTAGGTCATCGAGCGGTAGAGCTCCATCCGTTGGTTCGCGAGCGCCTGCCCGCTGTTCGCCCGCGCTGCGCGCCCCAACGCAGCGGAGCCGGCGCCGAACGCGCCGACGAGTGCAAGAAGCGCGATCTGCAGGACGACCATGGCGATCAACAACTCGATCAGGCCGAACCCTTCCTCGGAGTCGATCTGTTGCACGTGTGTCCTCATCCGATCACGGGGTCGAGAGCAGCTCGAGCTTGTAGCGCTTGCCGTCACTCTGGTTCTCGAGGGTGAGCGCCTGGCCGATTTGGAGCGTCAGCGTCGCACCGCCGCTCGCGTACGAGCCGCCGACGATGGCAACCTGCGCGCTGTCGCGCGTCCATGACGCCAGACGAAAGACCGGCGCCCCCGCCGGGAAGGTGCCTTGGCTCGCGACGTGCGAGACAACCCCGTTCACGGAGATTGCGACGGCGGTCTGCGGCGCAGCCGTGGTCGTGGTCGTGGTCGTGGTCGTGGTCGTGGTCGTGGTCGGAGGAGCCTGCGCCGGAGGCACGACAGTCGGCGTGGTCGTCGTCGGGCTCGCAGACGCGCCGGCCCCGTTCGCGGAGCTCGGCGGCGTGGTCGTGGGGGATGCACCCTGCGCCGTCGACACCTGCGGCGAAAAGGGATTCTTGGTCGCGAAGACGTTGAACGACACGAGTTGGCCATCCGTAGAAGGTGGCGGGATGTCCGTGTCGACGAGCTGCCCGCTCGTCGCCGAGGACGTTGGTGCCGACGTACTCGCTCCGCTCGCGATGTTCGGCAGGCTTCCGGTCGCCGAACTCCCGGCCGTCGAGCCGCTACTCGCCCGAACCGGAGCAGGCGGAGCCTTCGTGGCCTTCATCACGGTCGGGATCTCGTACGCGGCCACGAGCGCCAGCACGAGGACGCCGATGATCGCTGCCACCTTGGCGCGCTTTTCGCGCTGCTTGATCGGATCGACGCGTTTCTTCTTGGCCATGGCTAGGGCGTCGCTCCGGCAGCGGTCGCACCCGGCGGCGGCGGCGTGCCGGTCGACGGGGTGGTAGTCGTGGTGGATGCGGTAGTCGTGGTGGGTGCGCTCGTCGTGGTGGTCGCCGTCGTGTCGGTCGCGCCCGGCGCCGTCGTGGCGGCCGGCGCGGACGAGCCGTACACGTACGCGTTCACGAAGAGCTCGGCGGAGATCTGCGGGAATCCACCCGCGGGCACGGTGAACGTCAACGCGTCGACGTTGAAGAGCCTCCCACTCGCATCGAGCCGCGCGTCGCGCACCGACACCAGGCTGCGCAGGCGATACAGGAAATCGCTGAGACCGTAGAAATCACCGTTGAACAGGAGATGGATCCGGTCGGTCTCGTACGAGGTGCTGAGGACCGCGTTTCCAGTCGCCGGCTCGATCAGGTCGAACGAGATACCGGCCGAGCGCGCAAGGTCGCTGAGGGTGAGGATGATTCCCGGCATATCCGTTCGGTCCGGCATCGCGCGGGCAAGCCGGAAGAGATCAGCGGTCTGGATCGTGGGCGGGTGCAGCCCCGCGCGGAGCTCGGCGCGCCGCTGGTAGATCTGCGCCTGGACGGCATCCGCCTCCTTCTGCACCTTTGTTGCCTTCACGCCCTCGGGGGAGACGATCCCGAGGTAACCCGCGACCGTGAGGAGCAACAGGCCGAGCCCGATCGCGCCGAACTGGAGCCTTGGGTCGAGGGCAGCAAGCTTCTTCTTCACGATGGCGCCCCTGCGGTACGCACGTTGCCCTGCAGCGTGAACGCGAACATTCCGCCGGGGCAGTTGCCGCCGGCGCCACCGGCAGCGGCGGCCGCACCGCTCGAGGCGGACTTGCCGAGCGTCATGCTGTCGAGGTCGGGGACGACCGAAAGCCGGGCGAGAAAACGCGCGACGGACTCCTGAGAATAGGTGCACCCGGTGATGACGAAGCCTTGCGGCAGAGGGTTGCCCGAGCCCGGCGTCGTCGCGGACGTCGAGTTGAGCGCCGGCGCGAGCGCGTTCAGGCTCAGGAGCCAGACGTCACTCGGCACGACCTGTGAGACCTCACGCAGGAGCCTGTCCCAGGCGACCCTTTGGCCGAGGGCGGTCGCGAGCGCAGCGATGCGCGTCTGGCGCTGCTGCGGTAGTTGCGCGAACACCGGCGATGCAGCTGCGGGCGCGGGCAGCGCGGCGTACTCCGCCTGGATGCGGTCGAGTGCCCGCTGCTTCTTCGCAACCCCCGCGCTCGCAGACAGGAACAAGACGGCGATCACGGCCGTGACGAGGACGGTGCCGATGCAACCGACGAGCACCGGAAGCGGAGGCACCTTGCGGCCCTGGTTCGCCTCGCCGCCGGGGAGAAGGTTGACAGCGCGCACCTCAGTCCTCGATTCCAAGGCCGATGGCAACCGTCAACGAGCCGAGCGCGTACTCCGGCTCGCGGAACTTCTTCGGGATGGCGACCCTGTTGAGGGGATCGCCGACCGTGACGGGCACGCCGATCAGGCGGTGCAGTTCGTCGGCGAAGCCCGGCAGGTGCGCGGAGCCGCCCGTCAACACGAGCTGGCCGATCCCGAGCGAACCAGGCTGGTTCTGGTAGAAGCGCAGGCTCGAGACGAGCTCGCGCGCGAAGGCTTGCAGCTCGCGTGTCACGGCCTCGCGCGCGGCGCCCAGGGCCTCGTGCGAGATTCCCTCCGGCGGCGTGGACTGCGCAACGAGTGAAAGCGCGTGCTTGATCGGCGTCGCCTCCGACGGGGTGATGTCGAGTGCGCGCGCGATCGCGACGGACAGGTTTTGCCCGCCCCAGCCGAGCACGCGGGTGAACTCGCAGACGCGGCCGTCCGAGACGGCGAAGGTCGAGCGGTCGTGACCGACGTTGACGACGACCTGAGCACCGGTTGCGGGCGCGGCGTCGAGCGCGGGCGGCGCGGCGAGCGCGCGCAACATGGCGAACGCCTCGAGATCGATGCCGGCGACGCTGATGCCCGCCTTCTTGCAGGCGAGGACGTAGCGCTCGACGAGCTCGCGGTAGGCGACGACGAGCAGGACGCGCCGGACGGTCTGCCCGGTTTCCTCGTCGGTCGACTCGGAGAGCAGCTGCCAGTCGAGCACGGCCTCCTCGAGCGGGATCGGCAAGGTCTCCTGGGCGCGAAACTTGATTGCGTTCGCGAGCTGGTTCGGGTCGTCGATGCCGGCGATCTCGAACGTGCGGACGCCGATGCGGTTGTTGGCGATGCCGAGCCGGATGCCCTTCTTCGGCAGCTTGTGATTCGCGAACAGCTCCTTGAGCGTCTGGGCGAGTGTTTCGATGTCGCGAAGCTCTCCGCCGACGACCACGCCGTCAGGGAGCGACGCGCGCGCGACCTGGACCAACTGCGGCGAGCCGCCGTTGTTCGTGACCCGCGCGGCCGCGACTTGCGACGCCCCGATCTTCAGCCCGACAATGCCGGTCTTTGAGACCTTCGCCTTCTTCTGGCGCGGCTGCTTCACGGTCTTGGGCTGCTTCTCGCCCTTCGGCTGCTTCGCTTCCTTTGGCTTGCCGAACTTCAGCTCGCGCTTCCAGAGCGGCGGCTTCTTCTCCTTCGGCTCCTTGATGGCCGCCGGCTCGGTTGCCTCCTTCGGCGCGCGGCCGAACTTCAGCTCGCGCTTCCACAGCGGCGCCTTCTGTTCCTTCGGCGCCGTGACGGCCGCCGGCTCCGTTGCCTCCTTCGGGGCGCGGCCGAACTTCAGCTCACGCTTCCAGAATGGCGGCTGCTGCTCCTTCGGTTCTCTCGGCTCCGTCGCGGCCTTCGGCTCCTTCGGCTTCTTGGCCTTTGCCGGCTTCGGCTCCTTCGGCTCCTTCGAGCCGCGGCCGAGGGAGAGCTCCTTCTTCCAAAACGGTGTCGACGGGGCCTTGGTTGCAACCTCGGCCGCGACCTCGACCGGCGCGACAACCGGCTCGAGGTCAACCTGAGCGGCCGTAAACGATTCGGCCAACGGCACGCGCACCGGCGGAGGGCCGGAGACGGGCGGGGCCACAATCGCCGGCATCTCGTCCGGCAGATCATTCGGGTCGAAGGACGTCGTCAGCCAGCCGTAGTCGCCCTTGGACGGGGGAAGCTCGGTCGGGGCGGCAGTCGTCGGCGTCAGCGGAGGTGCCGGTGCGGCCTCGACGCCGGCAACGGGCTGCTCGACCGGCGGCTGCACGACCTCAGTCGGCGCAACCCGCGGCTGCTCGGGGTCGAGGATGGCCTTGATCGCGGGAGCGATCGCACCCTCGGTGGGCTCGTTCTTCTTCGGCTTGCGCCCGAAGGAGATCTCCTTCTTCCAGAACGAATCCGACACGGGCGCCTAGCTCCCGGAGACCCGCAGCCCGCCGAAGACGGGCTCGGCCGGTGCGGTGGGGGAATGACCGTTTTCCTCTGCGGGCGACGCGTTCGGATCTTCGAACCCGGCACGCTCGAGCAAGCCCTGGAGCTGTTCCGGGCGCGACGAGCGCGTGACCGCGATGTCCATCGAGACGATGCCGCGGATCACCAGCTCGGCGAGGGACTGCTCCATCGTGACCATCCCCTTCGAGGTACCGGTCTGCATGACCGAGTAGATCTGCTCGACCTTCCCTTGGCGGATCAGGTTCCGGACGGCGTCGTCCGGCAAGAGGATCTCGAGCGCGGGAACACGGCCGGCGCCGTCGGCGGTCGGGAGGAGCGCCTGCGTGACGACGCCCTGCAGCGTGCCGGCGATCTGCACGCGAACCTGCTCCTGCTGCTCCGGCGGGAAGACGTCGATGATGCGGTCGATCGTTCCCGGCGCGGACTGCGTGTGCAGCGTGCCGAA
>JAOPYY010000251.1 GCA_025964395.1 Actinomycetes bacterium
TCAGGACGCCCGAACGCGTGCTCGAGCATCAGGGCGACCGAACGCAGCATCGCCGTCGGATTCGCCTGGCCGGTGCCCGCGATGTCCGGAGCCGAGCCGTGTACCGGCTCGAAGATCCCAGGCCCGCTGTCGCCCAGGCTCGCCGAAGCCGCAAGGCCGAGGCCGCCGGTGACCGCTGCCGCGACGTCCGAGAGGATGTCGCCGAACATGTTCTCGGTGACCGCGACGTCGATCCGGTCGGCGGAGGTCACGAGCTCCATCGCGAAGCTGTCGACCAGCGCGTGCCGAACCTGCACCTTCGGATACTCGGGCGCCAGCTCGTTGACGATGCGGCGCCACAGGCGCGACGTGTCGAGCACGTTCGCCTTGTCGACCGAGACGAGCGACCCGCTGCGCGCGGCGGCAAGCTCGAAGCCGCGCCGCACAACACGTTCGATCTGCGTCGGGTGGTACTCCAGCGTGTCGTAGACGGTGCCGTCGTCGCGCACGCCGCGCGCGCCGAAGTAAAGACCGCCGACCAGCTCGCGCACGATCACGAGATTGACGCTTCCATGCGTTGCCGGGCGAAGGTTCGCGTACACGTCGAGCTCCTTGCGCAACCCCAGCAAGCCCGCCTCGGGACGCGCGGCGCCGCCGTCCCACTTCGGCCCGCCGACTGCACCGAGCAGCACGGCCCGGGCTGACCGGCACACTTCAAGCGTTTCCGCGGGCAGTGGGTCGCCGACCTCATCGATCGCGGCGCCGCCGAACGGCAGGCGCACAGCTTCGACCTCGAACGGCAGGTGCTCCAGCACACGCACGGCCTGCTCCAGCACCTCGGGACCGATGCCGTCGCCCGGCAGGCAGGCGATCACGTCAGCCACGCGCGACCTCCGCTTTCACGAGCGCGAGCACGAACGCGAGCAGCTCGTCGAGCCCTTCGTTCGAGACCGGGCCGTTGTTCACGCGCTTCAGATACGCGACGAGCCACGCCTCCCGCTCAGGGTCGTGGAACGCGAGCCCGCGCTCTTCCTTGTACTGCGCGAGCGCCTTCACTGCCTTGATGCGCGCGTTGATCGTGCTGAGAAGGCGCACGTCGAGCGCCGTGATCTCATCGCGGAACGACGAGACGACCTGATCGACCGGCGGCTGCTGGATGCTCACGCGACGCCCAGCCCTTCGAGCAGCTCGTCGACGTCGGCTTCGATCTCTCGGCCGACGCGCGCCTCGATCAGCTGCGGCGTCTTCAGGCCCGTGCCCGTTACGAGCACGACGACGCGGTCGTTCTCGCCGATCTCCCCGGCCGCGGCAGCGGCGCGCAGCGCACCGACCGTCACGCCCGCGGCGGTCTCGCCGAAGACGCCCGACGTACCTGCGAGCAGCGACATGTTCGGGCCGACGTCCTCCTCCGGGACCGCGTAGATCGCGCCGTTCGAGGCGCGCGCGGTGGCGGTCGCAAGATCGCCGTCGGCGGGAGCGCCGATCGCGAGCGAGTGCGCGACGGTGTCGGGCCGCACCGGTGACACCGGGCGGTCGTCGGCGAACGCGTGCGCGACGGGCGCGCAGCCCTGAGCCTGGCCGCCGTACAGGCGCGGAGCCTGGCCTTCGACGAGACCGAGGCGGCGGAACTGCTCGAAGCCCTGCCAGATCTTCGTGAACAGCGAGCCCGAGGCAATGGGTGCGATCACGGCGTCGGGCAGCTCCCACCCGAGCTGCTCGGCGATCTCGAAGGCGAGCGTCTTCGACCCCTCCGCGTAGTACGCGCGCAAGTTGACGTTGACGAAGGCCCAGTCGACCTCGCCGGAGAGCTCGACGATCAAGCGCGAGCAGTCGTCATACGTGCCGCGCACGGCGTACATCTCGCCGCCGTAGACCGCGGTCGCGAGCAGCTTCTCGGGCTCGACGGTGTTCGGGTAGATGACGACCGAGCGCATACCGCCCAGGGCCGCACGTGCGGCAACGGCGTTGCCGAGGTTGCCCGTCGATGCGCAGGCCAGCGTCTCGATGCCCAGTTCGGCGGCCTTCGCGGCCGCGACGCCGACCACGCGGTCCTTGAACGAGTGCGTCGGGTTCGTGTGGTCGAGCTTCAACAGCACCTCGCCGACGCCCACCGCGCTGGCGAGCCGCGGCGCGCTGACGAGCTGCGTCCACCCGGGCCCGCCGGTGATGTTCGCCGGCGCGGTCGACGGCAGCAGTGCTTCGTAGCGCCACAGCGTGCGCGGTCCTGCTTCGATGCTCTCCCGCGTCACCGTGCGGGCGAGCTCGTCCCAGTCGTACACGGGCTCGAGCGGACCGAAGCAGCGCGCACAGCTCCCGCTCGCAACTGCGGGATACTCCGCTTCACAAACGCGGCACCTAAGGGTGTCAACCGACATAAGGACCTCTTCCTGCCCGCTCCGTCGAGCCTAGGCTCGTACAATACTTTTGGAAATGAAGTTTTACCGTATCGATGACCTTCCGCCGTACGTCTTCGCGACCGTCGACCAGCTGAAGCGCCAGCTGCGGCGCGAAGGACGCGACGTGATCGATCTGGGTTTCGGCAACCCGGACATCCCCTCGCCCGAAATCGCCGTCGAGAAGCTCCGGGAGGCCGCGCTCAATCCGCGGAACCACCGCTACTCCGTCAGCCGCGGCATCGACCAGCTGCGCCTGGCGGCGGCCGAGCACTACGAGCGGAGCTTCGGCGTCAGCCTCGACCCGGAGACGCAGATCGCGAGCACGATCGGCGCCAAGGAGGGCCTTGCGCACCTGATGTGGGTGCTGGTCGACCGCGGCGAGACCGTCGTCGTACCGACGCCCGCCTATCCGATCCACCGCGTGGCGCCGCGGCTGGCCGGAGCGACGGTCGTGACGTCGCGGGCCGACGGGGGGATCGAGGCGCTCGCCGAGACGGTCAAGGCGTCGCGCCCGAAGGTCGTGATCGTCTCGTTCCCGCACAACCCGACGACCGCCATCGCCACCGCCGAGGACATGCAGCGGTTGGTCGACCTCGCGCGCGAGCAGGAGTTCCTGCTCGTCCACGACTTCGCGTACGCCGACGTCGCCTTCGACGGCCACAAGCCGCCGTCCATCCTCGCCGCCGACGGCGCGCAGGACTGCGCGGTCGAGCTCTACAGCCTGACCAAGTCGTTCTCGATGGCGGGCTGGCGGGTCGGCTTCGTGCTCGGCCGCGCCGACGTCGTCGGCGCCCTCGCAAAGCTGAAGTCCTACCTCGACTACGGGACGTTCCAGCCGATCCAGATCGCAGCCACCGTGACGCTCCGCGAGGCGCCCGAATATCCGGTCGAGGTGTGCGAGATCTACCGGAGCCGGCGCGACGCGCTCTGCAGCGGCCTCGCCCGCGCCGGCTGGCACGTCGACCCGCCGCGCGGAACGATGTTCGTCTGGGCGCCGATCCCTGTGCAATTCAAGGACTTGGGATCTCTCGAGTTCGCATTGCGCCTCGCGCGCGACGCGGACGTCGCCGTCAGTCCCGGGATCGGGTTCGGTGACGGCGGCGACGGTCACGTGCGCTTCGCGCTCGTCGAGAACGAGCAGCGCATCGGCCAGGCGACGCGTGCGATCAAGAAGCTGCTCGACCAGTAAGCCTCTCAACGCGTGACCGCTCCTTCGGCGGCTGAGCCGACGGCGTTCGCGTACTTCGCGAACACGCCCCGCTTGTAGCGCGGCTCGGGCTGCTTCCACTCTGCTGCGCGCCGGGCAAGCTCGTCTTCGGGCACGTCATGATTCAGCTCACGCTTCGCGACGTCGATCGTGATCGTGTCGCCGTCGCGGATGTGGGCGATCGGGCCGCCGCGGAACGCCTCCGGTGCGACGTGGCCGACCATCAGGCCGTGCGTCGCACCGCTGAAGCGCCCGTCCGTGATCAGCGCGACCTCGTCACCGAGGCCCTCGCCGACGAGCGATGCCGTGACGTGGAGCATCTCCCGCATGCCGGGGCCACCGGCGGGGCCTTCGTAGCGGATCACGACAACGTCGCCCGGCACGATCGCGCGTGCCTTGACGGCTGCGAAGCAATCCTCCTCCGAGTCGAACACGCGCGCCGGGCCGCTGTGATGCAGGCGCTCGTGGCCTGCGAGCTTCACGACGCAGCCGTCGGGCGACAGGTTGCCGCGCAGGATCGCGAGGCCACCGGTCGGGCTCAACGGGTTGTCCCACGACACGACGACCTTCTGGCCGGGCTTTTCGTGTGCGCCGTCTGCGACCTGGCGCAGGGTGCGGCCGTCGACACCTCGAGCGTTCTCGTGCATGACGCCTGCGCGCACGAGCTCGCGCGCGACGAGCGCCGAGCCACCCGCCTCGAAGAGGTCGGTCGCGACGTAGCGGCCACCGGGCTTGATGTCCGCGACGATCGGCGTCCGCTCGGAGATCGTGTCGAAGTCGTCGATCGTGAGCTCGACCCCTGCTTCGTCGGCAATGGCGAGTAGGTGCAGCACGCCGTTGGTCGAGCCACCGGTCCCGGCGATCGCGGTGATCGCATTCTCGAAGGCCTCTCGCGTCAGCACCGACGACGGTCGCGTGTCCGACTCAACGAGCTTCATCGCCAGCTCGCCCGCGGCGACCGCCGCGTGCGGCTTGCCGGGATGCATCGCCGGAACTTCGTTGAGGCCCGGCGCGCTGAGGCCGAGAAAGTCGAGCGCGGTCGACATCGTGTTCGCGGTGAAATGTCCGCCGCAGGCGCCTGCGCCTGGGCAGGCGACGCTCTCGAGCGCGTGTACCTCGGTATCGGTCATCGAGCCTGCGGCGTGTGCACCGACGGCCTCGAACACATCCTGGATCGTCACGTCCTTGTCGCGGTAGCGTCCCGCGGCGATCGAGCCGCCGTAAAAAACGAGGCCCGGCAGGTCGAGGCGCGCGAGCGCCATCATGGCCGCGGGGATCGTCTTGTCGCAGCCGACGACGCAGACGATGCCGTCGAACAGATGACCCCGCGCGACGAGCTCGATCGAATCGGCGATCACCTCACGCGAGATCAGCGAGGCGCGCATGCCGACGGTTCCCATCGTTACGCCGTCGGAGACCGCGATGGTGTTGAACTCCATTGGCGTCCCGCCCGCCGCACGGATCCCCTGCTTCACGTAGCCCGCGAGCCGACGCTGGTTGAGGTTGCACGGCATCGTCTCGATCCACGTCGTCGCGACGCCGATCAGCGGCTTTGCGAGGTCGTCATCCGTGAAGCCGACCCCCTTCAGCATCGCGCGCGCAGGTGCGCGGTCGACGCCGTCGGTGAGTGCCGCGCTGTGCCGCTTCGCAGGGTGGCTCTTGTCGTAGACGCTCATGCGGTTCTGGCTCCTTCCTGGGCCACCCGCAGCGGGAGCACCATCGTGTCGTCGGGGAGTGAATCCTTGAGCTCGAGCGCGACGTCGGCGACACGGTCGTTCTCCGCCCACACGACGACCGAGGGGCCCGAGCCGGAAAGCGTCACGCCGACCGTGCCGTCGGGCGCGTGTGTGCGCAGCGCTTGCAGCAGCGGCGCGTCGGCGATGCGGTACTGCTCGTGCAGGCGGTCGTCGAACGCGTCGCGCAGCAACGTGGCGTTGCCGCCGGCGATCGCGGCGCCGAGCATTGCGGCCGACGCTGCGTTATGCGCGGCGTCCGCGTGCGTGACCTTGTGGGGCAGACCGTTACGCGAGGCCACGGTGCTCGTTCGCGCGGCGGGCACGGCGAGGATCGCCGCGACCGGCATGTCGCCCGCGATCCGTGAGGCGTGGATCGTGCCGTTCCGTTTCATGGCGATGCAGACGCCTCCGTAGAGCGCTGCCGCGAGATTGTCTGCGTGGCCCTCGATCGGCACCCCGAGCGTCAGCAGTTCTCCGGGCAACGCCACGCGGCCCGTCACCGCGGCGCCTGCGACGAGACCCATCGCGATCGCCGCTGCGCTGGAACCGAGCCCGCGCTCGAGCGGGATGCGGTTGACGAAGCTGAAGCGATAGCCGTCGACCGGCGCGAACAACGCGAACGCGCGCAACGTCAGGTGCGTCGCGTCGCGTGGCAGCTCGTCGACGCCTTCACCCTCGATCTCCACGCCGCTCGTGCCTTCCTCGACGACCACCTCGTTCCAGAGCTCAAGCGCCGCCGCGGCGGCGTCGAATCCCGGCCCGAGGTTGGCCGTCGAGGCGGGTGCGACCACCCGGACCGTCATGACAAGACCTCCAACACCGCATCGAGCGTCGCGTCGACGACGACTTCTGCCGGCTGCGCGACCGCTTCGGCGTCCTTCAAGCCGTGGCCGGTGAGGATCGCGACGGCGATCCGGCCACTTAGTGTTGACTCAACACAACGTTCGAGGGCTGCCACCCCGGCCGCGCTCGCGGGCTCGCAGAACGCGCCCTCTTCCTTCGCCAGGCGCTCCCAGGCGCCACGGAGCTGGTCTTCGCTCAGCGTTGCGACTTCGACGCGGCCCGCGGCGACGAGCTCGGCAACCTCGTTGGCATGTGCAGGCTCGCCGATCCTGATCGCGGACGCCCACGTGGTCGTGCGCTCGGCCGCCTGGCCGACGACGATCCGCGGCGCGACACCCGCTTCGGCGAAACCGGCTGCGACGGCGCAGGTGTTACCACCGCCGCCGAAGGGGAGCGCGACGACGTCGGGCGCACCTCCGAGCTGCTCAAGCAGCTCGTAGACGACGGACTTCTGTCCCTCGATGCGGTCTGGGTTGACCGAGTTGACCACGACGTACCCGTCGCGCTCGCCAAGCTCGCGGCAAAGGCGCAACGCATCGTCGAAGCTTCCGCGCACC
The DNA here is from genome assembly GCA_025964395.1 of Actinomycetes bacterium. GTDB lineage: Bacteria > Actinomycetota > Thermoleophilia > Gaiellales > Gaiellaceae > PALSA-600. The sequence continues at coordinate 6,719 of JAOPYY010000251.1, forward strand.
TCGATCACGCGTGCGCCGACGGCGCGAACCTGCGCCCGCTTCGGGCCCGCGGTCGCTCCGGCCGGCGTCAGGACGACCGCCTCCACTCCCGCGCGAGCCGCGTAGGCGGCGGCTGACGCGGCGGTGTTGCCGGTCGACGCGCAGACGACCGCGCGCGCACCCGCCTGCACCGCGCGCTCGACCGCGACGACCATGCCGCGGTCCTTGAAGCTCCCCGTCGGGTTGAGGCCCTCGCACTTGAGGTGCAACTCGCAGCCGAGCGACTCGGAGAGGCGGCGCGCGTGAACCAGGGGCGTCGACCCTTCGCCGAGCGACAGCCAGGACGCGACGGACGTCATGCCCACCCCAGCTCCGCGACGCCGCGGTCGGAGACGACGGGCATGGGCCGCGAGGCTGCGTGCACCTCGGGCAGCGCTCCGAGCGCAACCAGCGCATCGTCGAGCGCACCGACGCGCGCTTCATGCGTCACGACGTGCAGCGCGGCGCCGCTCCCGTTCTGGTGCTGCAGCAGGCGGGCGATCGAGATCTCGCGTTGCGCGAGCTCGTCGGCGACGCGCGCGAGCGCGCCGGGACGGTCCTCGACCGACAGGCGGAAGTAGAAGGGAGACGTGCTGTCGCCGCTCGGCAGCCGCGGCAGCTCACGCCACGCGGCATCGTTCTGCAGGAAGCCGGTGCCCATCGTCCCGATCACGCTAGCCATGTCGGCAATCACGGCCGATGCGGTCTCGATCCCGCCGGCGCCGGGACCCTCGAGCGTGATCTCGCGAATCGCATCGCCCTGCAGCATCACGGCGTTGAATGCGCCGTTGACCTTCGCCAGCGGATGCTGCTTGTCCACGAGCGCAGCCTGGACACGAACGTCGAACTGTCCGTCGACGAGACGCGCGGCCCCGACCAGGCGAATCACCATGTCGAGCTGGTCCGCGGCGGCGATGTCGAGTGGGTCGATGGCGGTGATGCCGGAGTAGTCGACGTCCTCGAGCCCGACGCGCGAGTTGAACGCGACCGTGGCGAGGATCGCCATCTTGGCCGCGGCGTCAGCGCCGTTGACGTCGTCGCTCGGGTCGGCCTCGGCGAAGCCACGCCGCTGCGCTTCGGCAAGCGCCTCGTCGTAGGTCTTGCCGGCCTCCATCTCCGTGAGCACGAAGTTGGTCGTGCCGTTGACGATCCCGAGAACGCGGTGGACGTTCGAGACGACGAGCGATTCGCGCAACACCTTGATCACCGGGATCGCGGCACAGACACTCGCCTCGAACCGCAGCTGCACGCCACCCTCGGAAGCCGCTTCGAACAGTTCGGCGCCGCGCCGTGCGACCAGCTGCTTGTTCGCCGTGACGACATGCTTGCCGCCGCGCAGCAGGTCGAGCACGTAGCCGCCCGCAGGATCGACGCCCCCCATCACCTCCGCCACGACCTGGATTGAAGGATCGTTGGCGATCTCCGAGAAGTCGGTCGTCAGCACCCCACCCGGAGGTGGGTAATCACGCTCCTTTCGGGGATCGCGGACGAGCGCCTTCACGAGCCGGATGCGGTGACCCGTGGCCCGTTCGATGTCGTCAGCTGAATCCGTCAGCAGGCGGTTGACTGCCGCACCGACGGTGCCGTAGCCGAGCAGTGCGACCGGTACGTCAACCGACGCCATGGACCTCCGCGGCCTCCTCGCGCACGTTCAGCGCGCGGAGGCGCGCACCTACCTGCTCGATCTGCGTCTCGGCGAGCTTCGCGCGGTACTCGTCCAGCACGGGCTGGCCGCGGTCCATCTCGGCGACCCAGTCGCGCGCAAACGTGCCGTCCTGGATGTTCTTGAGGACGCTGCGCATGTTCTCGCGCACGTGCTCGTCGACCACCTTCGGGCCGACCGCGTGCGAGCCGTACTCGGCGGTGTCGGAGATCGAGTAGTGCATGCGCT
>JAOPYY010000271.1 GCA_025964395.1 Actinomycetes bacterium
TCGAGGCGCCGAGGCGGGTGGAAAGCCCGCCTCGGCGCTACGCTGTCGCGGTTTCGCCCCCGTAGCTCAGTGGATAGAGCAGCGGTTTCCTAAACCGCGTGCACAAGTTCGATTCTTGTCGGGGGCATGGCGTCGCGAACTGTGCAGCAACTTCCTCCTGACGCGCGACGTTCGACAGTTGCGCTCAGGACATCAGGGCCGACGTGTTTGTCCGCCTAGTTGTTCGCGAACGCCGGGTCGGTGAGCGCCGTTGCGAACTGCTGAATGGTCGTGTCGGTGTGAACCTCGAAGCGGTAGCGCCGATTGAATCCGTTCAGCGGGCCGACCGTGCCCGAGGCAAGTCCGTAGGTGACCGGGTTCGTCTGCGTGAAGACGATCGCGAACTGCGACGCGAGATAGCCGGGCAGCCAGTTCTGCACCGTCCCCGTCGGGTCGTTGTAGAGGTTCGTCCACTGGCCGCAGGCGTTCCAGGGGCACGCCCATGAGCTGAGGTTGGCGGTCGGTACTTTCTGCTTCAGCTCCGCGAGGCCGTTCGTGATCTCGGTGGAAATCTGAGACTGGAACTGCGCCGGTGTTTCGGCAACCGTTGTCCGGGTCCGGCCGGCAACCGTGGTGATCGTCCCGAGGCAGCCGTAGTACCACCAGCACGTGCTCGAGTAGCCCTGCGTCTGGCCCGTTCCGACGGGGATCCTCAGCGTTCTGTCGCTGAAGTCACCGTGACCGTAGAGGCCGGCGTGGAAGGCGATCTGCCAGCGGCCGTTCGCCGCGAGCGACTGGATCTGCGCCCACGACATGTTCCCGACGGGGTCATTCGCGCCCGGGGTCGTGTTGTCCGCGAAACCGGTGACCGCGTAGAGGACCGCCGTGAACCCGTACTTCTGCAGGAGCGGATCCCAGGCGAGCTGATCCGTGAGGCCGTCGTCGACGGTGATCAGGACCGGCTTCGTGACACCCGTCGGGAGCGTGCCGCTCGAGAGCCAGGTCTGGTACTGGTCGATCGTGATCGATTGGTAGCCGTTCGTCTTCAGGTAGGCGAGCTCGGCGTCTGCCTGGGAAGCCGACTGGTCGTAGATGTCCGGGTTCGAGTCGAGCGGGCCGATGATCCCGTGGTAGTTGAGAACGGGGACGTACGTGGCCGGCCCGGTCTTGATCGAAAGCGGCGTCGTGTTGGTGACGTTGCCGGCAGCGTCGGTGACGAGCGCCGAGACGGCATGGGTCCCCGCGGGCAGCGCCGACGCGTCGTAGGTCAGCGAGTACAGATAGAGCTGCCCCGCGTCGGGCGCCGTCAGCAGCGCACCGACTGGGTTGCCGTCGACCGTGAACTGCACCGACCGGATCCCGAACGCGTCCGAGGCGTGCACCTGCAGCTTTGTCGTCCCGGCGACACGCGCGAAGGTGTAGCCGGGCAGAAGCGCCGGCAGGTACATGACCGCCGTCGGCGCGACGTTGTCAACCGTGATGTTGACGAGCGGCGAGTTGACAGCCACGTTGTTCCCGCCCGTCACAGCGACCGAGACCGTGTGCGAGCCGTCGATCAAGCCGACCGTGTTCCACTGGAAGGTGAAGGTGCTGCCGACGAACGTCGCGGCCGTCGAGTTCGCGACACCGTCGATCTTGAGCTGAGCCGTGAATGGAGCCACACCGCCGGCGATCGAGCCCGTCACCGGGTAGATGCCGCGGGCGAACGTCAAGGGGAGCGGCGCCGTGATGGTGACCGCACCCGTCGCTGCTCCGACGAGGAATGTGACCGGCGACGACGTCGTCTTCAGGCCCGCCTTGTCTGTTGCGATGCTCGTCACGGTGTGTGTCCCACCGGGGATGGCCGCCAGGTTGAGCGTGGTCGAGTAGGTGGAGCCACCGGGAACGTCTGGGACGCTGACGGACGGGCCGGCCGCTGTGCCGTCGATCGCGAACTGCACGTTCGCGACGCCAGAGGCGTCGGAGGCCTGCGCTTGAACGGGCAGCGAGCCGAGGAAGGACGTGTTCGACGCCGGCGCAGTGAGGGAGGTGGCAGGCGGCGTGTTGTCCACCGTCACGTGGATCACCGCCGACGTTGCGGTCTGGGTGAGTGCGTCGGTGACGGTCGCGGCGAGCGTGTGCGCGCCGTCGGCCAGCAAGGTCGTGTTCCATGTGAACGCATACGGCGCGCTCGTCAGCGTCGCGCCAACGGGCGTCCCGTCGACCACGAGCCGCACCGCGTCCGGCAGTGTCCCACCGCTCACGTTCGCGGTCACGGTCACGTTGCCGTGTGCGAAGGTTCCGTCGGCCGGCGAGCCGATGCTCACCGTCGGCGGGCCTTGCCCAATCGTGAACGAGCTCCCAGCCGACGTCGCTGCGTTGCCGACGATGTCCGTGGCGGTCGACCGTAGGATGTGCGCGCCGTTGGCGAGACCGGCGAGCGACAGCGCCGCCGAGTACGTCGAGCCGCCGGCGTCCGGTGCCGTCACAGGCGATCCCTTCGCCACGCCGTCGATCGAGAACTGAACACTCGCGACGCCCGAGGCGTCGGACGCAGTCGCCTTCGCGGCCAGGGTGCCGAGTGCGAACGACCCCGCGGGCGGGCTGGTGATCGCGGTCGACGGCGCGGTGTTGTCGACCCTCACCGTCGACGAGGCCGTCGCCGTCTTACCGCGCCCGTCGACGACGGTGCCTGTGACCGTGTGCGTGCCGTCGGAGGCCGTCGTCGTGTCCCACGTGCTCGATGGAAGCGCCGCCGCGTCGACGGAGAAGGAGACCGCGGCTGGAGCGACGGCGCTCGTCGTCGTCGCCGCGACGAGGACGTTTCCGTGGACGACCGAGTTCGCGACCGGGGAGGTGAGGCTGATCGTCGGATACGCAGGGCCGAAGTCCACCGTGACGTCGCTGGACGGCCAGAGCCCGCCCCCGCCGTTCAGAGACCAGTCGGTTGCAATCGCGGTCAGCGTGTGAGTGCCGTTCGCGATCGTCGACGCGTTGACGTCGATCTGGTAGGTGTACTGGGCGAACGGCACCTTGTTCATGACGCCGTAATTCGTGTGGTCGATCTGAAGCTGCACGCCGTACACGCCGACGTCGCTCGACGCGTTGATGATCACCGGGACGGCACCCGAGAGGGAGTGCGCCCCCTGTGCGGGGCTGGTGATCGACACCTGGACGATGACCGCGGAGGCGGCGGGAGCCCAGATCACCGCGGCAACGAGCACCAGCAGGACCACAAGGCGCTTCATGCAGCGAGCGTTCGTTTCGAGGCTGTCGGCGACGTCGCAAAGATCGTGTCGAGCCTGCGCTTGGCGCAGAACACCATTCGCCGACGCTAGTACGCGGGTCATCAGTCGAACGTGAGCCGCCGTGTAGGACGCGCCCGGTCGATGGTCCAGAAGAACGAACTCCGGAAACAATGAATAGCGCGACTTGCCGCCGCGACCTCGCACGCCTCAGTGGTCGCCGCGCGCGAGCCGCTGAGCGGCGCAGCCGCTCTGGCCTAGGCCGGCCTCGAGAGCAGGAGACGGATGTCGTGGTCGATGTCCGAGACGGTCGCGGTAGAGGCGTAGAGGACACGCCCGCGAAGCGACCTGTCGAGAAGAAGTGTGTACAGGGTGTGGTCGACGCGGTCCCCACCTGCCTGCTTGAGAGACTTGACTCCGTATGCGGCCCAGAGTCGCTGGAGCGTGGCGCGCGGCCCGGTGAGATAGCGAAACTCCGGCGCGAGCTGGTGTTCCCGCACGAATCGCCGTACGGAAGCGCGCGTGTCGCCCGCGGGATCGACGGTGATCGCCAACACGCGCACTTGCCGTCGTCGAGGACCGAGGGCGCGTAGGGCCAGGTTGAGATTCCCGGCGACGAGCGGGCAGACGTCGGGGCAATGGGTGTAGAGGAACGTCAGCAGGACAACCCGGCCCCGTTGCCCGGCGAGGCTCACTCTCTGCCCGTCCTGATCGTGCAGAGCGAACAGCGGTGGCACCGTCGGGTTCTTGATCGTCGGTCCGTTGAACTCGAGCCCGCCCCCGGCGGCCGCGAGCCCCGCCGCGCACAGGGCAAGCGCGGCGCTGACAGCTATCCCGCGTGCCGCGGCGCGAAGACGAGCCATGGTCAACTGACGACGATCGTCCCGTCCATCTTCGAGTGGATGACGCACTCGTACTGGTACGTCCCCGGTTTGGTGAATGTGACCTGGAAGCTTTGCGGCCCCGCGGTCGTGGGCGATCCGGGCGGGACCAGGAGCCCGCTGTTCAGATAACCGTCGCCGTGGTTCGCGCCGCTGTATTGGGGCGTTGGTGCGCTCGGCGGCTCGCTCGGAAGCGCCCCGAGCGGATCGAGGAGAATCTGCCCCCCAACAGGAGCGACGAAGTTGTTCTCGATTTTCGTGCGTAGCGCCTGCGGGCCGAACGTCACGGTGTGGATGTCAGTCGGATCCGCGTTCCTGAAGGTCACGGTGTCGCCGGTCTTGACCGCGAGCTGATCGGGGAAGAACGATGCGATCTCCGCCCCCGTAGCCTTGCTGCCGGCGCCAACGAGCACCTCCAGATTCGTCGTCGGCTTCGACTGGTTCAACTGCTTCGCATCCACGATGACGCGTTGAAGCTCGGTGGCCCCTTGTCGCTTGTGAGCGGCGACTGAAGGGACAGGCGCGAGCGCAGGACGCACGCGGACTGTTCCACGCATCCCGCGATGGACGGTGCAGAAGTATCGGTACGTGCCCGCCTTGGTAAAGGTGAGGACATACGGCTTCGGCGGGCTCTTCGCGGTCGACTGAAAGATTCGAACAAGACCGGAGTTGCGAACGTCAGATGGGCTCGAGATCTTGCTCGACCCCTGCGGCATGACCGAGAGCGGGTCCAGGCCAAGGAGAGGAGCGACACCGGCCCACCAGAGCCTCTCACCCGCTGCATCCGTCACCGTCGGCTGCGTACTGCTCAACTGCGTGATGAACGGGTAGTTCTGGTTCGACCCGGAGAACGTCGTCGTGTGGAAGCCGCGGTACTGCCACGTCACCGTGTCACCGACGTGCACCGTTGCCACTTTCGGGAAGAAGGCCAACGCGTCGGCCTGGCTGCTCACGCCGGCCGGAGGGCTCGCAAGATTCGGCCCCGCGAACACGGTCACGCCCGAACGTGTCACCCCCAGCGCAGTCGCAGGCCAAAGAAACGACACGAGCACGAACGCGGCGATCAACGCGGTTTTACGGGCCACAGCAGCTCCCCCAGACGAATCCGACGACCGAAGAATCCTCGCAGGCGATGTCAAGAGCCTCACTGGCCGAACGTCCAGAACATTTGCGCCGTTCTTCCTCCGACCCCCGCCCGTTCGACGGCTAGACCGAGGTGCACGCACCTACCGTTGGCAGCACCGAACGACTTGTGGTCGTACGAGTTCGACGACCGTCTTGCTACTCGGGCGGGTCGCCGTCGATTGCGCCGGTGATCAAGCCGACGATCTCCTCGCGCGTTGCGTCCTCGATCGAGCGCAACCCGACTCGTCGCCCGCGCCGCAGGACGACAACCGTGTGTGCCAGCTCGAAGACCTGCGCCAGGTTGTGGCTGATGAGGAGGACCGCAAGCTGGTGCTCGGCCAGTCGGCGAACGAGCCCCGCGACCTTCTCTTGCTCCTCGACACCCAGGCTCGCAGTTGGCTCGTCCATCACCACGAGCCGCCTGCCCCACGCGATGCTTCGCGCGACGGCGACCGCCTGCCGCTGCCCTCCCGAAAGATCCTCGACGGCCAGGTCGACATCGGGAATAGAGATCTGAAGCCGCACGAGCTCCGCCCGTGCGTGTTGGCGCATCGTTCGCTTGTTCATCCAGCCGACCATGCGGCCCGGGCCGCGCACGTATTGCTCGCGCCCGAGAAAGAGGTTGGCCCATACGGACAGGTCGGGAGCGAGAGCGAGATCCTGGTACACGGTCTCGATCCCTCGCTCGCGCGCATCCAGCGGCGAGCGAAACTCGACCTCCTCGCCCGAAACGAGGATCGCGCCTCGATCGGGGCGGTGCGCTCCGGCGATGACCTTGACGAGCGTCGACTTGCCGGCACCGTTGTCGCCGACGAGAGCGACGATCTCACCGGCGTTGATGTGCATGCTCACATCGCTCAGCGCCTGCACGTGCCCGTACGCCTTCGAGATGTCTCTGACTTCGAGCAGCGCCGCGCCGGGCCGGCTAACCCGAAGCATTTGGCGACTTGCGGATCTCGGCCAGGTTCGCGTTGGTCGCAAGGATGGTCTTCGTGATGAAGAGCCCGTGCGGCACCGGCTTGGTGCCGCGGACGGCCTGCGCCAACCACTTGACCGCCTTGAAGCAGTTGTCGTACGGCGCCTCGCCGACCGACCAGGGAATCCAACCTTGCTGGATCAGGTCGAGCGTCTGTGGAAGCCAGTCGTGGCCCGCGATGATGATGTCCTTGCGATTCGCCGCTTTGACCACCTGGCCGGCGCTCAGGGTGTTGATCGCGCACATGGGGTACATGACCTTGACGTCCGGGTGCGCGAGCAAGAGGTTCTGGTGGTTGGCCAAGCTCGTGGCCGGCTCTCCGGTGGCGTTCAGGTAGGCGACGATCTTGACCTGGAACGTGCTCAGGTAGGGGTTCTGTTGCGTCACGGCCTGGGTGAAGCCCGCGCGACGTCCTTCCTGTCCGGTCGAGCCGGGCGCGCAGGTCGTGATGACTGCCGGCACGACGCCGCTCGCACTCCTCCGATGCAGGACTTGAAGAACGCGCTGGCCCTGCTCGCGCCCTTCGCGGACGACGTCGTGACCGACGAAGAAGTCGCGCGTCGACTTCGGAGCATCGAGGAAGACGGTGCCGACGCGGACCCCCTGCGCCTTCGCCTTGGCGATTGCGTTGTTCAGCGTCGTCGGGTCGCCCGGCACGGCGACGATGGCCTGCGTCCCCGCAGTCAGCGCGTCGTCAAACAGTGCGATCTGTTGGTGGACATCGAACTGCTGCGTGCCCACGATCTGCAGATCAACCCCGTACTTCTTGGCGGCGCTCCGCGCCCCTTTCTCGCCGGGAACGTAGAACGGGTTGGCGAGCTCGGGAATGATCAAGGTGATCTTGACCTTGTCCTGCGACGAGCTCCCCGGCGTGGCCACCGCAGGCGATGTGGCCGCGACCACGATTCCCGCGACCGCGACGATTACGAGGCCCGCGACGAGCACGCGGTTGCGAAGCCTCCGTATCAGCCGCTGGTTCATCGCTGTTCCTCCTTCGAGCTCGGACGCGCCTCCTATCGCTGAGTTACCCGGCTGATGCCGCGTGCCACATCCATCTTGAGCGAGCCCGGTCGTTCGCCCCGGCCCGTGATCAGACGGTCAACCGCCACCGCCGCCACGACAAGCACGCCACTGACGATGATTTGGCCATAAAGAGAGACTCCGCTGATCACAAGACCGTCGCGGATCTCGCCGATCAGCAAGATCCCGAGCAACGAGGCGGGGATGCTCCCTCGCCCTCCGGTGATAGCGGCACCGCCGATGATCACGGCAGCGATGACGTCGAGTTCGTAGCCGACACCTCCGTTCGGATCGGCGCTGCCCGTCTCAGCAACGCCGAGCACGCCGGCAAGCCCCGCCGCAACGCCGAGGAGCGTCAGTACGCCAACCTGCACGCGGTTGACGTGCACTCCGGCGAGTTGGGCGGCGCGGCGGTTGCTTCCGAGGGCGTAGACGTGCTGACCGAAGGCGGTGCGGGTGAGCACCAGGTGCCCGAGCAGCGCCACGACGGCGAGGGCGAGGACGAGGTCGGGGATCCAGTCCAGCCCTGAGGGCCAGGGGACGAGCCCGCTCTGCCCGAACTTGAAGAGCGCCGACGATTGCGCGAAGTTCGAGACTGGGAACCCGCCCGAGATCCAGTAGGAGGTGCCGCGGTAGATGCTGAGCGTTCCCAGGGTGATGATGATCACGGGGACGCGGAGGAAAACGGAGAGAAGGCCGTTCGTCAGACCCATCGCCGCTCCGGACGCGATGCCGGCCAGGGCCGCCAACCAGACGTTCCAGCCCGCTTCGAACGCGACCGCGAAGACAATTGCCGACAGGCCGAACATCGACCCAACCGAGAGGTCGAACTGGCCGGAGACGACGACGAAGGTCATCGCGACGGCCAGGAGGCCCAGGAAGGTGCTCTGCTCGGCGATGTTGCCGAGGTTCTCGAGGCTGAGGAAGACACCGTTGCGCGACGTGAAGTAGACGCCGATCAAAACCACCGCGACGACCAGGCCAACCTCCTGCTGCCTGCCTCTGCCAAGCCGCTTCCCGAGCGGCCGAGCGAGCGACACCGCCGTTCGCAGCTGCGCTCTCGATCCGGCGGACACGCGCCGCGTCACCTATTCCGGCTCGTGGGGTGCGCGCGTGACGGCTCGACGCCAAGCGGAAGCGTGACGACAACCGAGGTTCCTCCGCCCGGCGCGCTATCGATGTCGATCATCCCGCCGAGCGCCTCGACCCGGTCGGTCAGGCCGACGAGGCCCGAACCACGAGCCGCATCTGCCCCGCCGACGCCGTCGTCGCGAATCGACAGCAGAAGGCTCCCATCAGACGGAGCGAGCGAAACCTCGATCCGCGATGCCTGCGCATGCTTTGTCGCGTTGGCCAGCGCCTCCGAGGCGACGAAGTACGCCGCGACCTCGATCGGCTCGGGGAGCCGCGTGTGCGCCTCGATCTCGAGGTCGAGGTCGACAGGAATCGGCAAACGGCGCGCAAGTGTTCGCAAGGCGGGGCCGAGACCGCCCTGGGAGAGGATCGCAGGGTGAATACCGCGCGAGAGCTCCTGCAGGTCCTCGAGCGCCTCTGTCAAGCCAACCGCGATGGCGGACAACTCGGACCGGAGGGCGCCGCTGTCGGGAGGGACGTCGGCCTCCGCGGCGCGCAGTCCCAGGGTGAGCGAGACGAGCCGCTGCTGCGTGCCGTCGTGGAGGTCTCGCTCGATCCGGCGGCGCGCGTCGTCGGATGCCGCGACGATGCGCCTGCGCGACGCGGCGAGCTCGGACTTGTTCTCTGCGTTGGCGATCGCGGTTGCGAGGAGCTCGGTGAACTTCTCGAGGCGTTCCTCGGTGTCGAGCGGCAGTTGCTCTTGGGCTGAGACGGTCATCGCACCCCAGCGACGGCCCTCCACGATGATCGGGCTCGCAACCGTCGAGACGATGCCGAGACGACGTCCGACCGAGACAGCAGGCTCGCTGATTGCCGACCAGTTCCTCGCGCTGACACGGGCCGAGCGTCCTGTGCGATACACCTCCGACGAAGCCATTGCCTCGTCGATGTTCCATCGTGTTCCGATCGGTAGGGCCTCGATGAGGCGCTTCCCGACGCCGACGACGACGATCGCCGGATCGTCGTGCTCGAACCTGACGACGGCCGCCGCGTCCGTGCCGAACAGGCGACCGACCTCGTTGCTGACGGCCGAGAAGATCTCGGCGGGTGGCACGCCGCGCGCCACCAGCGTCGCCACCCCCCGGAGCGCCGCCTGCTCGTCGGCGAGGCGTTCGAGAGCCTCCCGCGACTCGGCATTCTCGATCGCGGTCGCGAGCAGTTCGGTGAAGTCGGCGAGACGCGACTCGGTGTCGTCCGGCAGCGGGTCCGGCTCCGAGGTGGAGCCAACCATCGTTCCCCAGACGCGTCCCGCCACGACGACCGGAATCCCGACCGTCGAACGGATCCCACTGCTACGGACGATCTCTGCCATCTCGCCCTCGAGCCCCGCGTAATCGTTGATGCGGGCGGCCTCGCCGCTGTCACGCACGAGTCGAAGAATGTTCGTGCCTTCGATCGACCACCGGACCCCGACGGGAAACAGCTTTTCTCCCCGGTTGAAGTTGGCGCACTCGGTCGCAGTGCCGTCGAGCTCGTATCGCACGACGCTCACAGCCGCGACGTCGACCACACGGGAGACCTCTTCGGCCACGACCGCGAAGAGATCCTGGGGCTGCACGCCCTCCGCGACGAGTGTCGCAACGCGGCGCAGCGCGTTCAGCTCGGCGCTGGCTCCACGCCGGTCGGTGATGTCCCGCCCCATTCCGTAGACCACGCCCTGGTCCGGCGCGGTCCGCGTGTGCCACTCGAACCACCGCACCGAGCCATCGGCGCAAAGCTGGCGGCACTCGAACCCGGCGATGTCCTTGCCGTCTGCGAGGTCGACGAGGACCGCACGAACGGACTCGACGTCGTCGGCATGGACGTGGTCCATGAACGGTCTGGCCAACAGCTCCTCATGCGTGTAGCCGAGGATCCGTGCGAACGCTGGATTCGCGAACGTCAAGTACCCGTCGAACCCTGCGATGCAGAACGCATCAAGCGAGAGGTCGACGAGTCGTACCAGCTCGTGGTCGACAGGCTTACTCGTCTAACTCACCCCTCCCTATTCTGGTCCTTTCGCACGTGGTGCGAAAGGGCGCTGAACTCGGGCGATGACTAGCGTTCGCGCGCGTGCAGCCGAACTCTGAGCGCCGGAAGGTCATTCGCGACTGCGTGACGCTCGGCGCAGCGGTCGGCGCATCCGGGCTCTCTTTTGGCGCCGTCTCCGTCGCGGCCGGCCTGTCGACGCTGCAGGCGTGCGTGCTCTCGCTGCTCGTCTTCAGCGGGGGCTCGCAATTCGCGCTGGTCGGCGTGCTCGGCGCGGGCGGCTCGGCCGCGACCGGGATCGCCGGAGCGTCCCTGCTCGGCAGCCGCAACATGCTCTACGCCGTGCGGCTGGCGACGCTCCTGCGCGTTCCGCGATCGCGGCGGGTGGTTGCGGCGCAGCTTACGATCGACGAGACGACGGCAATGGCGATCACCGCTCCGGAGGGCCTGGGCAACACGGCGTTCTGGGTTACTGGTGTCACCGTCTTCACGACCTGGAACCTTGCGACGCTTCTCGGAGCACTCGGGGCGGCCGTGTTCGACACAAACGCGATCGGGCTCGACGCTGCGGTCGGGGCAGCATTCCTCGCGCTGCTCGTGCCCCAGATCCGTGACTGGTCGGGCGGGCGCATCGCGATCGCGGGCGCGCTGATCGCCGCGGCCGCGGTGCCCGTGACGCCGGCGGGCGTGCCGGTGATCCTCGCCGCGCTCGCGATCGTCCCCGCGGTGCTGCGCCGATGACCTGGATCGCGATCTTCGCCACCGCTGCCGCCTGCTTTGCTCTCAAACTCGCCGGCTGGTCGCTGCCCGCGCGGCTACTCGAGCGGAAGCGCCTGCAACGTGCAGCTGCGCTGCTCCCGCTTGTGCTGCTCGCAGCGCTTGTCGTCGTGCAGACCTTCAGCGCTGGCCGCTCAATCGCCGTGGACGCGCGAGCGGCCGGCCTCGCCGCCGCGGGCCTCGCCGTTCTCCGGCGCGCGCCATTCATCGTCGTCGTCGCGGTTGCCGCAGCGACCGCGGCTCTCGTACGAGCAGCGACGTGAACGCGCTGGCAGTAGACAAGGCAACGACGTAGGCCAGACCGCAGGAGAACCCGCCGCGCGCATTACTTCTTCACGCAGGTGGCTGCGAGATCCATCGCGCCGAGGATCGGCTGGAAGACGTAGCAACCGACGTGGCCCGAGACGAACTCGCGCGTGTTCGTGTTTGAGAGCGACGCCCAGGGCGCTGCGACGCGCGAGATGTCCACGTCGAGCTTGCCGTAGGTCGAGAATCGCTTCGGTCCCGTTAGCTCGGCGGCCTGGTTGATCTCGCGGTTGAACTTGGGGTCATTGAATTGCGCGAGGTTCTGGTTGTTCGACTTTGTGATCTTGTTGCCCGACAGCAGGATGTTGACGAAGTCGTACGGGTCGGCGTAGTCGGCGATCCAGCCGGTAGCCACCATGTCGTACGGCTCCGTCGTGACACCGACCTTGCTGACGAACACGCCGAACGCGTACTGCTTGATGTTCACGTGGACGCCGATCTTCCCGAGCTCTGCCTGTATGACCTGGGCCTGGCGTGTCGCGGTATTGTCCGTCGTCGTGTACAGCGTCACGTTGTACTGCTTGCCGCCTGTCAGCGCCTTTGCGCGCTCGACATCCGGGGTGCTCAGCGGATAGATCTTCGCGTCGCGCAGCCCGCGCATCGTCGGCGGGAGCACCTGGTCGGTCGGATTGCCCGCCTTGAACCCCGCCTGGGCGAGGATCGCCGAGCGGGAGATCGCGAAGTTGACGGCATGACGCAGATTCGCGTCGGTGAACGGAGGCCGCTGCGTGTTCAGGGCTATGTAGTTGACCGTCATCGCAGGATGCACCCAGAAGCGACCGCGGTTGACGCCGAACTTCTTCGCGAGCCCGGCGAACTCGGTCGGCGGTGTCCCGAAGAGGTCGAAGTCGGCCTGGTTCTTCTCGATCTGCAGGAAGCTCGTCTGCTGGTCGGCGTTCGGCGTGAAGTCGATCTCCGCGACATTGTGCGGCCGCGGCCCGTGGTAGTACGGGTTCGGTTTCAGCACGATTCGCCGGTTCGGGGTCCGTTCTGCGATGTAGTACGGCCCGGCCATCGCCGGGGTGACGCCGTTCGGGTCGAGCGGCGTGTTCTGCGGCACGGCGCAGAAGAAGTTCATCGCGAGGCGCGCGAGCAGGTCGGGCGCCGCCTTCGTGAGCGTGATGCTCAGCGTGTTCCCCTTGATCCGGATCCCCGATGGCAGCGCGACGTTGCCCTTCAAGGCGGCCGTGGCCCCGACGATGTCGCCGACGAAGTTGACTCCCGGCGAGCTCATCTTCGGCGCGAAGATCCGCTCGAACGTGCGGCCGAAGCTCCTCGCGGTCACGGCCTCACCGGTGTTGAAGCGGTAGCTGCTGCGGATAGTGAAGGTGTAGGTGCGCCCGTCGCCCGAGACGCGCGGCAGTCCCGTCGCGGCCTCGGGCCGCAACTGGGAGCCGAGCGGTGCCGGACGGTCGGGGTAGTAGACGAGCTTCACGCACGTCGCCCACAGCACCGAGTAGCCAAGGGCTTCGTAGTCGATCTGCGGGTCGAGGTTCGTGACGTCCGACTTCGAGATGTTGATCCGAAGCGTCCCGCCCTGGTTCGCGTGGCCCGAGCCCGAGGCCGCCGTGGCGAACCAGACGGCGAAACCACACGCCGCGATCGCCAGCAGACCCACCGTCGGCGCTCGCATCCCAATTTTCTACAACTTGCGCCGCGCCCTCACGTCAAACGAATGATCAGGGTTGACTGCCACGAACGTATGTCATCAGCGTCCGAACGTAGCACCACCGAACCCTCTAGCTCTTGCAACTCT
>JAOPYY010000004.1 GCA_025964395.1 Actinomycetes bacterium
TGCGCCAGGGCAGCGTGAGGATCCACTCGAGGTAGGTGCGGATCACGCCGTACTCGGCGGCGGCCGGTGGCAGCTTTTCGAGCCGGCCGAGTTCGCGGTCGGCGGCCTTCCGCACGTCTTCCGGCAGCTCGAGCGCGTTGAGCTGCTCACGAAGTTCGTTCACCTCGGCCTGCTCGGGGTCTTCGTCGCCGAGCTCCTGCTGGATCGCTTTCAGCTGCTGGCGCAGGAAGTACTCGCGCTGCCCCTTCTCCATCTCGGACTGCACCTGCGACTGGATCTTCGAGCCGAGCTCGAACACCTCGAGCTCACGGTTCAAGATCTGCGAAACGAGCCGCAGCCGCAGCTCGACGTTGACCTCTTCGAGGATCTCCTGCCGCTCGTCGGTCTTGATCGTGCGCAGTGTCGAAGCGACGAGGTGGGAGAGCGCGCTCGGGTCGTCGACGTTCGCGGCCGCCAGCTGCAGCTCCTCAGGCAGGTACGGCGCGAGCCCGATGATGCGCGCGAAGAGTCCCTGGACGTTGCGCGTGAGCGCCTCGACCTCCGGCGTCTCGATCAGCACGTCCGGAAGCGCGCTGAACTCGCCGAGCAGGTACGGATCGGTGTCGAGCCGATGTTCGAGCTTGATGCGCTCGAGGCCCTGCACGAGGATGCGCAGCGTCCCGTCGGGCACCTTGATCATCTTGTGGACGAGCGCGACGGTGCCGACCTCGAAGATGTCTTCCCAGGTCGGAGCTTCGATCGCAGCGTCCTTCGTCGTGATCAGCGCGAGCAGGCGATCGCCTGCGACGACGTCGTCGATCAGGCGCACCGACCGTTCCTGGCCGATCGCGAGCGGCGACATCGACTGCGGGAAGACGACTGTCTCCTTCAGCGGCAGGACGGGCAGCACGGCCGGGAACTCGAGCTGATGGTCTTCCGGCTCAGGAGGGTCGAAGGTGATATCGCTCATGTCGAGCGCTCCGCCGTGATCACGATGCGCCCGGTGTGCGGCTGCTCGACAACAGGCAGCTCGATCGTGAGGACGCCGTTGTCGAAGGTCGCCCGTGCCCGCCCGGGATCGATGTCCTCGACCAGCCGGACCTGCCGTTGGAACGGGCCGCTCTCGATCTCCATCTGTTGGTAGACGCGGCCCGGGACCTTCGGGTGCTTGCGCTCGCCGGTAATCAACAGCACGCGCTCGCCCGCGACAATCTGCACCGAGCCCGGGTCGACCCCTGGCAGCTCGACCAGGACGGTCAGTGCATGCGGGTCGTCGGTGTGGAAGCAATCGACGTTCGGACGGAAGCCGCGGCGGACCCCCGAGAAGCGCGGAACCTGCCAGAGGTCCGCGAACAGCTCCTCGATTTCCTCCTGCAACTTGTCGACGTCACGGCGCTGTGTCATGTGCCGCGAACCGTACTACCCGGACTACGGCGGTTGAGTCATCCGGCCCGCAGATCGGCCAGGAGCTGGCGCAGCTGGGCGGCGACCACGGCCTGGTCGTGGTCCGCAGGCGGAGCGGAAAGCGCCTGTTCGCCACGGCTGAGGGCTTCCGTGCGGTCGGTCCTTCCCACACACAGTCCCCGGTCGAGCGCCTGCATGTGACGAAGCTAACGAATCCCGTACGCAGGCGACACGAAAGGCCAATGAGCACGGTGGATCCTTCGGTCATGAGGTATCTCGCAGCAGCAGCGGGTTTTCTCGGAGCCATCGTGCTCCTGCTTCCCGTTCACTAACTCGGCAGGCCAGCCACCGGCGGCTAGCCTGCCGACGGTGAAGTCTCCACCCGCTTTGCGCGGCGGTCCAGTCGCGCGGGCGGTCTGGCTCGTCTCCGGCCTGTTCCTTTGCGCCCTCGGCATCCTCGCGTTTCTCGAAGCGCGCCTCGGGCTTCCGCCCTGGGACGTCCTGCACCAGGGGATCGCGCAGCACACGCTGCTGTCGTTCGGCGGGGCGAACGAGGTGGTCGGCGTGATCGTGCTCCTCGTGGCGTGGTCGCTCGGCGCGCGCGTGTGGATCGGGACGGTCTCGAACGCGGTCCTGATCGGCCTCTTCATCATCCTGCTCCAGCCTCTGCACGCGGTGCATTCGCTCGGTCACTGGCCCCTCGGCCCGCGCATTGCACTGCTCATCCTCGGCCTTGTGTGCTTCGGAGTGGGCTCGGCCTTCTACATCGGCGCGAACCTCGGGGCGGGGCCGCGCGACTCGCTGATGCTCGTCGGGTCGCACCGCACCGGCATCCGGATCGGCGCGACGCGCGCGATGCTCGAGATCTCGGTGCTCCTCGTCGGCTTCCTGCTCGGAGGAACCGTAGGCCTCGGTACCTTGGCCTTCGCGGCGCTGATCGGCCCTGCCGTCGAAGCGTCATTCTGGCTCGTCACTCGTCTACGCCTCGCATGAATGTCTTCGCCCGCCTCTTCCGCCTCGTCTGGGGCGGTAACGTCGATCGCGCGCTGCGCCCGGTGCTCGCCGTCAGCCTCGCCGGCTCGATTGCCGGCTCCTCGCTGTACCCGTTCATGGGCATCTGGGCGATCAAGGAGCTGCACGCCTCGCAGACGAAGCTCGCGTTCACCTACCTGATCGGGGCCGGCCTCTCCCTGCTGATCGGCTACGCAGCGGGGCACTGGTCGGACCGGATCGGTCGCCGCCCGCTGATCCTCGCCGGGTGGGGGTTCCAGGCACTGGTGCCGCTCGCGCTGCTCGCAATCGGGCACAACGTGCAAGCGGGGCTCGCGCTGCTTGCCTTGCTGCCTGCGTTCGGCGCCCTCGGTGGGGCGGCCGATCAGGCAATGGTCGCCGATCTCGTCGCGCCGGAGCGGCACGAGGCCTCATACGCATCGGTGCGTGTCGCTTCGAATCTTGGCGTGACGATTGGTCCCCCGATCGGTGGTCTCCTCCTGATCGGCGGCCACTGGAACCACCTCTGGCTCGGCACGCTCGTGCTCTCGACGTGCGGCTTCCTGATCGCCTGGCGCTTCATTCCGCGCAGCGGCGCGTATGCGCCGGGAGGTCCACCGCAGCGCGGATCGTTCAGGGTGATCATCCGCGACTCGCCGTTCCTGCTGTTCATGCTCTCGTCCGTCTTCGCGACGATGACCTACGTCGCGACAGAGACGTTGCTGCCGATCTCCGTCACGACGACGCACCACCTCGCGCCTGCCGCGTGGGGCGTGCTGATGGTCGTCAATCCGCTGTTCGTCACCGTGTTCCAGCTGCGGCTGACCCGCTGGACTGCATCGATCCCCGCGTGGACGAAGCTCGGGGTCGCGATGCCGCTGATGGGCGTGCCCTTCCTGCTCCTGAACGTGAACGGCTCGGCACTCGTGGTCGGGTTCGTGATCCTGCTCTTCGTGATCGGCGAGATGTTGTGGGTGCCGACGTCACAGGCCGTCGTTGCGGCGCTCGCCCCGGCGGACATTCGCGGCGCGTACATGGGGGCGTTCGGAAGCACGTGGTCGGTGGGCTGGGCGCTAACGCCGTTCCTCGGCCTCCAGGTGCGCAGCACCTACGGCGACGCCACGATGTGGATGTGCGTTGCCGCCGTCGGCGTGATCGCCGGGATCCTCGGCATCGTCGCTGCGCGCGGTCACGATGGGGAGCCTGCTGCCGTAGGATCGCCCGCGTGAAAGGTCTGATCGCAGCCGGCGGCAACGCCACACGCCTCGAGGAGCTGACGCGCGTCTCGAACAAGCACCTGTTGCCGGTCGGCCACTGGCCGATGGTCTATTACCCGCTGCAGCTGCTCCAGCGCGCGGGCGTGCGCGAGGTGCTGATCGTGACCGGGCAGCACCACGCAGGGCAATTCATCGACTTGCTGGGGAACGGCCGGGTCGAGTCGCGCTCCGGCGGCGAGCAGCTGTTCGATCTCGACCTCTCGTACAAGGTGCAGGTCGAGGCCGGCGGGATCGCGCAGGTCGTCGGGATGGCGCGCGAGTTCGCCGCGGGCGACCAGCTCGTGGTCTGTCTCGGCGACAACATCTTCGAGAGCGCGCAGTCCGACGCGATCAAGGAGTGGAACGAAGGCGCGATGGTCTTCGTCAAGGAGGTGCCCGACCCGGAGAACTTCGGCGTCGTCGTCTACGACGGCGACCTGAACGTCACCGACATCGTCGAGAAGGCGGGCGTCGTCGACACGCGGTACGACTCGCCGCCGTCGAACGACGCGGTCGTCGGCCTCTACTGCTATCCGCCGGACGTCTTCGAGATCATCGAAGGGCTCTCGCCGTCGAATCGGGGTGAGCTCGAGATCACCGACGTCAACCGCGTGTACGCGCAGCGCGGCGACCTTGCCGTGCACCGGGTCGAAGGTTGGTGGCACGACGGCGGCAAGCACTGGGGCGACCTCGCCGATATCGGCCGCCGCATCGAGGAGACGGGCGCGAACAAGTAGTGAGGCTCGATGCGGATTTCAGGCACTCGCGGATGGTGGCTCAGACGCGGCGCATCTCGCCCGGTTCGGGCTTGAACGTAGGCACCGCTATGCCCTGCGCCCGACCCGAACGACCTGCTTGGTCTGAGCCATCCCCGCAAGCACCCCAATCCACGTCGAGCCTCACATGGTGACGCGGATCCCACTTCGTCGGCATGACGACGAGCGCGGATGGTTCATGGAGTTGATGCGCGCGAGCGCATTGCCGAAGCCGGTGCGCCAGGCGAACCTCGCGTCGTCACGTGCAGGCGTGATCCGTGCGCTGCACTACCACGAGCGCGGACAGGACGACCTCTTCGTTTGCTTGCAGGGGATGGTCCGGGTGGTGGTGCTCGATCGCGACACCGGCGAGACGTTCACGGAGGACATCGGCGAGGACAATCCCGTTGCGCTCTACGTGCCGGGCACGAAGGCGCACGGCTACGAAGCGCTCACGGACTGTCTGTTCTGTTACTTCGTGACGGAGGAGTACGACCCTGACAGTCCGGACGAGCACGGCGTGCCGTGGAACGATCCGCGCGTCGCACATCTCTGGAGGACGAAGACGCCGATTCTCTCCGCCCGCGACGCGACATGATCATCACCGGTGCGGGTGGCCAGCTCGGCCACGCGCTCGCCGAGGTGTTCCCCGAGGCGCGTGCGCTCACCCGCGCGGACTGGGACGTCACGTTCCCGCCGCCGGAGGGGCTCGACCCGGACCTCGTTCTGCACGCAGCCGCGTGGACGAACGTCGACGGCGCGGAGGACGATCCGCAGAGCGCCGCGGCCGCGAACGTCGGCGGCACGCTGAACGTCGCCGAGCTCGGAGCGCCGATCGTCGCGTGGTCGACCGACTACGTCTTCGACGGGACGAAGCGGACGCCGTACGTCGAGTCCGACTCGCCGTCGCCGCTCGGTGCGT
Organism: Actinomycetes bacterium; assembly: GCA_025964395.1. Lineage (GTDB taxonomy): Bacteria > Actinomycetota > Thermoleophilia > Gaiellales > Gaiellaceae > PALSA-600. The sequence continues at coordinate 5,307 of JAOPYY010000004.1, forward strand.
ACGGGCGCACGAAGCTGCACGGCGAGGCGGCGGCCGGCGACCTGGCGTGGATCGTGCGCACGTCGTGGCTGTTCGGCCCGACGGGGAACAACTTCGTCCGCACGATGCTCCGTCTCGGCGCCGAGCGCGACGAGGTCGCGGTGGTCGACGACCAGCGCGGCTCGCCGACGTACGTCGGCCATCTCGCCGAGGCGACGAAGCAGGTCATCCACCTCCCGTACGGCATCTATCACGTCGCGGCGGAGGGAGACTGCACGTGGGCCGACTTCGCGGAGGCGATCTTCGAGGAGGCCGGCCTGGGCACCCGCGTCCGTCGCATCACGAGCGAGGAGTTCGGCGCGCGCGCCCCGCGCCCGGCGTACTCGGTCCTGCGGAGCGAGAAGGGCGCCCCCGAGCTGCCCCCGTGGCGGGAGGGCCTGCGGGCCTGCCTGAGCCGTTTGGACATGACCGGCGTCTGACCCCGGTCATTACCTTTACGGACACTTGAAAAACGGCGGCTAGGCTTCCGCCGATGCGTGTTCTCGTCACCGGGGGTGCGGGCTTCATCGGCTCGCAGTTCGTGCGGCGGCTGGCCGAGCAGGGCGAGGACGTCGCCGTGCTCGACAAGCTGACCTATGCGGGGAACCGCGCCAACCTGGAAGGCGTCGAGCATGACTTCTTCGAGGGCGACATCGCCGACCCTGATGCGGTCGCGCGCGCCGCGGACGGCGTCGACGCGATCGTCAACTTCGCCGCCGAGACGCACGTCGACCGCTCGATCATGGGCCCGGCCGAGTTCATCCTCACCGACGTGCTCGGGACGCAGGTGCTGCTCGACTACGCGCGGCACCACAACATTCGCCATCTGCAGGTCTCGACCGACGAGGTCTACGGCGATATTCCGCCCGGCGCGGAACCGTGCACCGAAGACGCGCCGATTCGCCCGTCGAGCCCGTACTCCGCATCGAAGTCGGGCGGCGACCTCCAGGTGCTCGCATACGTGCGCACGTACGGCACCGATGCGCTCATCACGCGCGGCGCGAACACCTACGGCGCGCGCCAGTATCCGGAGAAGTTCCTCCCACTCTTCATCACGAACGCATTCGACGGCGTGCACCTGCCGGTGTACGGCGACGGGCGCCAGAGCCGCGAGTGGCTGCACGTCGAGGATCACTGCGCTGCGATCGAGGTCGCGCTGCGCAAGGGCGGCGCCGGCGAGGTCTATAACGTCGGCGGCCAGGAGCGCGAGAACATGGACGTCGTGCGGCGCATCCTCGACCTGACGGGCGCGAGCCCGGACCTGGTCCGCCACGTCGAAGACCGCCCCGGCCACGACCGCCGCTACTCCGTCGACTCGACGAAGCTGCGCGGCCTCGGCTGGACACCGAAGCACTCGTTCGATGCCGGCGGTCTCGAGGAGACGGTCGAGTGGTACCGCGAGAATCGTGAGTGGTGGGAGCCGATCAAGTCCGGTGACTACAAGCGGTACTACGAGCAGCAGTACGCCGCGCGTCTTTCGTAGCCTCTAGTCCTTACACGCCTTCTTCGCACGATGGCGAAGGTCGTCGATCGCCGAGCGCTTGCCTTCGATCGACTGTGCGCCGTCGAGCAGCGCGAGCACGTCGGTGCAATTTCCGAGCGTGTAGCGCGTGTACGCCAGGTTGTAGCTTGCGTACGCCTCGTCGAGCGACCCCGTGCCGTTCAGCTTCTGCACCGCTTGCTCGAGGAGCGGCAGCGCGCCTGCATAATCGCCGGCCTGCATCTTCCGGTAGCCCGCGAGGTTCAGCTGCGAACCGCCCGAACCGCCCGGGGAGGCGGCGGGGGTGGTCGGCGCCGTCACGGTCTCGCGCACGGTCTGGCCCGGCCCGGTGACCGTCCTGATCACCGTGCGGGGTTGAGCTTGCTTCTTCGAGCCGCCTGACGCAAGCACCGCAGCGAGCACGCCGCCCGCGATCATCGCGACCAGGAGCGCGGGGATCCACCAGCGGCGCCCACGCGTCGGCGCGGCCACGCGCGTCGGCGTCGCCGGTCGCGGAACAGGCTCGATCCACGCAGCGCCTATCAACTGCGTGTCGATCAAGCGCGTGTCGCCTTCGTCGTCGTGCAGCGCGCCGCGCAGCTCCGCAACGAATTCGGATGCGTGCCCGTACCGCGTCGCCGGGTCCTTCGCGAGGGCGCGCTGGAAGACCGCGTCGAACGATGCAGGCAGCGCCCGGTTCGCGGTGCGCACCGACGGAACGGGCGCGTTGACATGCGCGATCGCCTCGGAGGTCGGCGCCTCGGACTGAAACGGGCGCCGGCCGGTCAGGAGCTCCCACGCGACGACGGCGAGCGCGTAACGGTCGCTTGCCGTCGTCGCACGCTCGCCCCGCGCCTGCTCGGGCGAGAGGTAACCGGCCGTGCCGAGGATCGTTCCCGTTTGCGTGAACGAGTCCATGCCGGCCGCGCTTGCGATCCCGAAGTCGGCGACCTTCAGGTGGTCACGGTCGTCGAGCAGGAGGTTCCCCGGCTTCACATCGCGGTGGACGATCCCGGCGTCGTGTGCCGCATCGAGCGCCGCGGCGGCCTCCTCGAGCCAGTCGAGCACCTGGGCCGTGTCGAGCCGCCTCTTCGCGTCGATCCGCTTCTCCAGCGAACCCCCGGCGAGGTACTCCATGACGATGATCGGCCGCCCGTCGTGCTCGCCGACGTCGAAGATCGTGACGATGTTGTGGTTGCCCGAAAGCCGCGCCGCGGCGAGCGCTTCGCGCTTGAATCGCTCGCGCAGGCCCTCGTCGAGGGCATACCGCTTGGCGAGCACCTTGACCGCCACCTCGCGGCCGAGAACCTCGTCCGTGGCTAGGAAGATCTCGCCCATCCCGCCGTGGGCGATGAGCCGTGCGCCTCTGTAGCGGGGCGGTAACGAGGTGTCGACGGGGGCAGGCATGCCAGAACGGGCAACGAAAGCGTTGCCGAGAAGCGCGCTATGGAAACGTTCAGTAAAGCCTGCCTGGAGGCCCCGGCGACCTCGGCTACCGTGATTCGCGTGGGTCGCTACGCATCTGGCCTCGCTGCCGCCTGCCTGCTGATCCTGGGCGGCCTGGCCTCGACGCTCCTCGCAGCCACGCCGGGCCTGCCGCCGGCCACGACTTCCTCGACGACGACGGCAACGACGTCGATGACGACGACGAGCCCGGCCTCGTCCGTGGTCGTGGTCAGCGGGCACGGCTGGGGCCACGGCCTGGGCCTGAGCCAGTGGGGCGCGTACGGCTACGCGAAGCACGGCTGGACGTTCGACCGCATCCTTGCTCACTACTACTCCGGCACGACACTCGGCCCGGCGAAGGTCTCGACGGTGCGCGTGCTGCTCGCGTCCGCGAAGAAGACGACGATCGAGTCGACTGCGCCGTGGAGCGTCGTGGACGCCGCCGGCACGAAGATTGCGCTCGACCCGGGCGTGCTCGTCCTCAAGGCGACGCTCGCGCTCACCGACCACCCCGAGCTGCAGCCGCCGTTCACGTTCGTCGGGAAGCAGCCGCTGATCGTCGACAAGGTTCCGTACCGCGGGAAGCTGGGTGTGTCGAGCGACGGGAAGCTCGTGCAGGTGATCGACACGGTCGGGCTCGAGTCGTATCTCAAGGGCGTCGTGCCGGCCGAGATGCCGTCAGCATGGCTGCCCGAAGCGCTCAAGGCGCAAGCGGTCGCAGCGCGCTCGTACGCGCTTGCCAACGTGACGACCGGTCGTCCCTTCGATCTGTA
>JAOPYY010000033.1 GCA_025964395.1 Actinomycetes bacterium
GCGACGTCGAAGCCGACGGGCCTGCCGGCCGGCTTCCCGCAGCCCGACGCTGTCACCTACGTCAACGCGACGAAGAGCGGCCCGACCATCGTCGTCGACGGGTACAGCACCGAGAGCCTCGAAGGCATGTACGTCGAGTACAAGGATCGCGTCAACGAGGCCGGCTACAAGGTCGAGTTCTCGGAGGTCGAGAAGGATCGGGGTGACTCGGAGGTTGCGTACAAGACCCCGGGCAAGAACAGCACTGAAGGCATCGTTGCGCTGCGCGGCGGCAAGTCCTGCGCGAACGGCAACGTCTCCGTGCACATCACGAATCGTCCTTCCGGCTAGAGCGCAGAGACATGGGGCCCCGCTCGCGCGGGGCCTCATCTCCGCTTAGTGGCCCGGCAGCACGCTGACGACCGCAAGCGCGACGACCGTCACCGCGATCAGCGCAGTGGTGGCCCAGGCCGCGTAGGCGCTGACCGTCCCAACCCTGAGCTCGCCCATGAGAGATGCATCGCGCGTGAGATGCGCGATCATCGCGAGGAGCGGCAGCAGCATCACGGCGTTCACGGCCTGGGTCAGGAACAGAATGGGGACCAGCGGAGCGCCGGGGATGAGGACGATCGCCGCGGCGACGACAGTCATCGCGATGTACGTCGAGAAGAAGATGGGCTCGGTGCGGAGATTGCCGCTGACTCTTCCCTCCTTGCCGGCGGCCTCCGCAACGGAGTACGACGTCGAGAGCGGCAGGATCGCCGCCGCCAGCAGGCCGGCGCCGACGAGACCGACGGCGAACAGGGTGGATGCCAAATGGCCGGCGAGCGGCGCGAGAGCGACGGCTGCGTTTGAGGCGTCTTTGATGTGCGTGTGGTTGCGGTAGAGCGTCTCGGCGCAGGCCACGACGACGAAGAAGCCGATCAGTCCGGTGGCGACGGCGCCGCCGACGACGTCGATGCGCTCGAACTTCCAGTCGCTCGGCTTCAGCTTCTTGTCGACGGCGTAGGACTGGACGAAAGCCAGCCCCCATGGCGCCAGCGTGGTCCCCAGTGTGGCCGTTGCGACCAGGATCGCGTGGCGCTCGAACGGTAGATCGGGGACGACGAGTCCTCGCGCAGCCTGGCCCCAGTGGGGGTGGGCGAGGATTCCGGACGCGATGTAGGTGAGAAAGACCGAGGAGATGACGAGCAGCACGATCTCGACCCGGTGGAAGGTTCCGACGAGCACGAGGGTCGTCACGGCCACCGCCGCCAGAGGAACGCTCACGTAGCGCGAGACGCCACCAATCTCCAGCCCGGCGGCGATCCCCGCCATCTCGGCCGCCGTCGTGCCCAGATTGGCGACGATGAGGAAACTCGCGGCTGACACACCGGCCTTCACCCCGTAGCGCAGACGGATGACGCTGACCAGGCCCTTGCCGGTCGCGATCCCGAGTCGCACGGCGAGGTTGTGGAAGAGGACGAGCGCAGCCGTCGAAATCAGCAGCGTCCAAAGCAGCCGGTAGCCGAAGTCGGCGCCGAGGATCGAGTAGGTCGTGATCCCGGCGGGATCGTCGTCGGAAAGCCCGGCCAGGACTCCCGGTCCGACGACCGCCAGCAGCGCGAGCAACAGCCCCCGCTCGCGCGTCCAGAGACGGCCGGCACGCGCTCGGCGGCCGTGACTCGGCCGGCGGGAGGGGGTGGGCACGCGCACTACGCTATTCCCGACGAGCGATCACGACGTCAAAACGCGCTCGGGGTCCTGCCACGTTCCTGTCTGCATTCACGCAGCGCCGCGGTCGCGCTTCGCCTGCTCTTCCATTTGCTCGAGTCGCGTGTAGTAGTCGGGGAACTCGTTCAGATGAGCGAGCGCGATCCTGCCCGTGACCAGCGGGTCGTCGTCAGTCACGTTGGTGAGGAGGTCGTGGAGGCCGTGTTCGAGCTCAACGTCCATTCCGCGGCGGAGCTGGTCGACATCGAAGGGCGCATTGGCCCAGTCGATCCCGATCTGCTCGCCGATCTGCCGTGCCTCGTCTGCTGAGAAGCCTTGTCTTGGAGACATGACCCTCCCTCTCTCGTTGGAGTTCCTGCGGCGAGTCAGTCGGATCTCGCCACCACACCCGTGCTTCGTTTGCCTGTGTGCTGCGCCGAGGATCTCAGTGCCGTCCAGCCTGTCGCGATCAACAGGATGCCGATCAGCGGGACGGCGAAACTCCACCAGACCAGCAGCGCGAACGGAACGGTTGCGACTGCGAGGAGGGCGAGCCCGAGCGCAGGCGCGAGTCGCGTTCGGAATGCGAGCACGGCGAGAACGGCGAGTCCGCCGAGGATTCCGAGCACGCCGGCGAGGCCGAGCGCGGTTGCACCGAGGAACACGTAGAAGAGCGCGAGTACCGCTGTGAGAATGCTTGTCCAGTTGCGGTCGATGGTGGCGCGCAGTGTGCTCGTCTCACTTCGCAGGTCCGTCAAGGCGGCTACGCCGGAGCCGACGAGTATCGCGCCAGGGAGGTACCAGAGGGGGCCGGCTGTGGTGAAGCAGATCGCGCCAGGCGCGAACAGCCCGACCTTCGGCTGAAAGGCGCGCGGGTGGGGATGTCCCGGTACGACGCAGGGTGAGCGCGGCAAACAACGCGATCGCGGCGAGGAGGAGCGTCGCCAGCCCGAGCGTTGTGGTGTCCTGCTTGTTGCCGACCCACGATCGGATCGAAGGGCCGACCGCCAGCTCGACGGTCCCGGCGAGGAGGCCGAGCGTCGCTCCCGCAGCCCCGAGAATTGCAACGAACCGCTGTGCGTGACCCGGCTGCGTGCGACTGGTACCGGTCATGTGACAATCACCGCTGCAACGGAGCGACGCGGGCTCTTGTGCGGTGTGTGGGTCGGGTAGCCGATACGGAAGGTCGAGAGGGCCTGCCAGCCGGAAGGCATGAGCTCCGTGAGTTGGTCGCCGAATCGGTGGGCAAGCCCGAGCTGGATCTCACGGTCGGCGCGCTCGGTCAGCTGGTTCATGTGGTGGAGGGCAATGCCGTTGCCGCTCGCCCAGAGGTGGATCCGCTCGAGCAGCCGTCCGCCCTGCAGCCGCTGCAGGTTGTGGTCGGCGTCGCGGACGGCGACGATTCCATAGCCGGCAGCGGTCTTGGTATGCGTGTTGCGGGTTGCCGCAAGCCAGGCGTTATCCGTCGCCGTTTGTGACTGGGCTGGGAGCAGCTTTGCGAGCGCAGCTACGAGGTCGGAGAGGCCGGCAGCGTCGATGGTGATCCCGTCGCGCTGGCGTTGGATCTCGTCCCAGTTCTGGCGGAACCAGGCGTAGTCGCTCGCGCTCTGGTCCGGGTCAGCCATCAGCGCCTCGGTAGCCTCAATGAGCAAATCGCCGATCAGTGAACGCTGGGCGGCTCCGGCGAACCAAAACAGCCGTGCGTCACCCGTCGCCGAGTTGTTCAGCCCCGCCATCGCGTCCAACGCCGCGGTTGGCGCACGCTTACCTTGAACGTACGCATAGCGGTTTGTGTGCCGATTCGGTATCTGCGCGTAGAGCGCGGACGCTTGCGGGCTCGAGCGCGCGAGCTCGATCCGCGCGACGTGGCTCGAGCCGGAGCCGTCCGGCAGCAACGTCACTTGCGGCGCGTAGCCATTCGCCTTCGCCGCAAGCACAAGGTTCTCGAGCGCAGCGCCGAGCCCGACGTACTGCTCGCGACGGAACGGGTCGGTCGCACCTGTCCAGCGCGCTCGATCCGCATACAGGTCAATACGACCAGACCCAATCTCGAACAGCCAGGGCTGAGCGTTGTGCGGGCTTGGTGCGAGAATCGCCGCGCCGACCAGGCGCAAAAGTCCGTTTTGCTCGCGCCAGCTCGACCACGGCGCGTACGCCGGACCGTCGCCCACCTGGAGCACCCCCTGGTCGTACGCGCGGTACCCGAGCGCACCCGACCCGGCGACGAGAACCGTGCCGATGCCAAGGCCCGCGCGCCGGAGCAGAGTTCGTCGGGTGACGCGACTGTCCCTCGGCTCTGCGACTTCGCGCTGGTCGTCGACGTGCCGTCCTGGGGACTTCTCGAGCAGATCCATTCCGTGCTCCTCACCTCTGGCGCTTCTGACCTTGGACGCTCGCATCGCGCCCCGTGTCGCGCGTCGGTGTAAAGCCGCCGAGTCGTTGCGCCGTTTCCCGATGCTCGAACCGCCGTTGCGTGTGACGGTGTCTCCCGTGGGCGCAACAGACCAGGAGTCGAACGATTCCCTTCCCGGCGATGAGCAATCCGTAGTTCTCCGCAAGGAACCGGCGGGTCGCGACGGATGGAAGCAGGCCCCGGGTCGGCGAAGGTGGCGGCATGATCACGATCGAGCTACGGGAAGACGTCGTCCTGCAGGACGGCTCGACGCTGCGGCTGCGCCCGACGACGCCCGATGACGAGGCCGCGCTGGTCGACTTCTTCCGAGCCTTGTCCGCCGAGAGTCTCCATCTGCGCTTCCAGGGCGGGGTCTGCGTCGACGAGCGGCTCGTCGGACGGTTCCTACGAAGCGACAGCGAGATGCTTTCGCTGGTCGGCGAGCTCGCGGATGAGGACGGAAGGGTGTGCGTCGTCGCGGTCGGAACGTTCGTACGTCTTCGCGACCGGTCGCGCGCCGAAGTCGCGTTTGCCGTCGCTGACGATCTCCAGCGGCGCGGAATTGCCGGCAGGTTGCTCGAGCGGCTCGCAGCGCATGCGCGTGCCGAGGGGATCGAGCGTTTCGTCGCGCAGGTGCTTCCGGAGAACGCGGCAATGCTGGGCGTCTTCAGGGACACGGGCTTCGAAGTGACGCGCCGCATTCTCGACGGTGTCGTCGAGGTGGAGTTCGCACTCAGCTCGTCGCCCGACGTGCTCGACCAGATCGCGCGGCGCGACCACTCCGCGGTCGCAGCATCGCTGGCACCGTTCTTCCAGCCTCGGTCCATCGCCGTGATCGGCGCCTCAGCGCGGCGCGGCACGATCGGGGGCGAGCTTTTCCGCAACGTGATCGCAGCGGACTTCGACGGCGCCGCCTATCCCGTCAACCCGAAGGGCGACCCGGTGGGCGGGGTGCCCGGCTACCGCTCGGTGGAGGACATTCCGGGGGACGTCGACCTCACCGTGATCTGCGTGCCGGGCGGGCGTGTCTTCGCCGCCGCCGAGAGCGCGCTGCGCGCGGGGGTGCGCGCTTTGTGCGTCATCTCGGCGGGCTTCGCCGAGACGAGCTCCGAGGGGCTCGAGCGGCAGGAGCAGCTGCTCGCGCTCGTGCGCTCGCACGGCGCACGCATGATCGGACCGAACTGCCTTGGCGTCGCTTCCACCGCTCGACGCTTGAACGCGACGTTCGCGCGCCGGGCCTTCCCGCCCGGTCGCGTCGCATTTTCGTCGCAGAGTGGCGCTCTCGGCCTCGCGCTGCTCGAGCAGGCAGATACGCGCGGGCTCGGCCTGTCGGCGTTCGCGTCGATCGGCAACAAAGCCGACGTCTCTTCCAACGACTTGCTCGAATACTGGGAGGACGACCCGGAGACGGACGTCGTGCTGCTGTATCTCGAATCGTTCGGGAATCCCCGCAAGTTCGGCCGGGTTGCGGGGCGCGTTGCGCGTTCGAAGCCGATTCTCGCGATGAGGAGCGGCACGAGTAGAGCGGGCGCGCGGGCGGCCGCGTCGCACACGGCTGCGCTGGCGGGATCGGACGCAGTCGTCGACGCGCTCTTCCGGCAAGCCGGAGTCTTGCGCGCCTCGACCTTGCAAGAGCTGCTCGACACCGCGGTGTTGCTGACCTCACTGCCCGCGCCCGCCGGCAACCGAGTGGCGGTGCTGACGAACGCCGGCGGGCTCGGGATCCTTTGCGCCGACGCGTGTGAGGCGGCGAACCTCGAGCTGCCGGAGTTGACGGCCGAGACGGTGCTCGCGCTGTCCGAGGTGACGCCGCCCGAGGCGAGCCTCTCCAACCCGATCGACTTGCTCGGTTCGGCGAACGCTGCGTTGTACGAGCGTGTGCTGCCGCTGATCCTCGCCGACCCCAACGTCGACGCCGTGATCGCGGTGTTCGTTCCACCCGTCGTCGAGAATGCGCGCGCCGTGGAAGAGGTCCTCGCGCGGCACGCAAGCTCGTCCGAGAAGCCGTTGCTCTCCGTCGTGCTGAGCGCGGACGGGACCGCACACGGCGGCTTCGAGTACCCCGAGTCCGCCGCGCGAGCGCTCGGGCTCGTGGCGCTGCGCGCCGCCTGGCTTCGGCGCCCGGCCGGGACGACTCCCGAGGTGAGCGTTGACGCCGCTGCCGCGCGCGCGATCGTCAGCGCAGCACCCGAAGGCTGGCTGGAGCCCGAAGCCGCGCACGCGCTACTGACGGCCTACGGCATTCCGCTCGTCGAAGAGCGGCGCGCGGGCACGCCGGCCGAAGCGGCGACGGCAGCAATCGAGCTGGGGCTGCCGGTCGTCGTGAAGACCGCGGCGGCCGGCGCGCACAAGACGGAGACGGGAGGGGTCGCGCTCGACCTTCGCACCGCGGCCGAGGTTCACGAGGCTGCGGCCCGCATGGGCGGCGCTGTCGTCGTCCAGCAGTATCTGACGGAGGGCACCGAGCTTCTCGCGGGGCTCGTCCAGGACCCGGTGTTCGGGCCGCTCGTAGCCTTCGGCCCCGGCGGGGTGCTCGCAGAGCTGATTGGCTCCGCCAACTTTGCGCTCGCGCCGCTCACCGACGTCGATGCGGGCGAGCTGATCGGGACGGGCAAGGCTGCGAAGCTGGTCGACGGTTGGCGCGGCGCGCCGGCGGCCGATCACGGCGCCCTGACCGACCTGCTGCACCGGCTTTCGCGGCTTGCAGTCGATCTTCCAGAGGTCTCCGAGCTTGACCTCAACCCGGTTCTTGCTCGTCCCGACGGTTGCGTTGCCGTCGACGCTCGCATCAGGATCACGCGATCTTCGCCGGTCGTCTCCGCCAAAACGTGGTGACCTGAGCGGGAGGACGGCCACGTTCATGCGCGCCTCACGTGCCGCGCGCGACAATGAGCTCGTGCGTGTGCTCATCGTGGAGGACGAACGGAAGCTCGCCGAGCTCATAGCGCGGGGCCTGCGCGAAGAGGGCCATGCGGCTGACATCGCCGTACGGGGCGAGGACGTCGTCTGGATGGCGGAGGCCGCGCCGTTCGACGTGATCGTGCTCGACGTGATGCTGCCTGGCCTGGACGGCTTCACTGTTTGCCGCCGACTCCGTGAGCGCGAGGTCTGGACGCCCGTGCTGATGCTCACCGCGCGAGACGCAGTCGAAGACCGCGTGGCAGGCCTCGACGCAGGCGCGGACGACTACCTGGCCAAGCCGTTTGCGTTCGACGAGCTGCTTGCGCGGCTGCGAGCGTTGACGAGGCGGGCGCCGAACGAACGGCCGACTCTGCTGGTCGTCGGCGAGCTTCGCCTCGATCCCGCTGCGCGCCGCGTCTGGTGTGACGGTGCTGAGCTCGAGCTCTCCGGCAAGGAGTTCACGCTGCTCGAGCTGTTCCTGCGCAACGCGGGTGCCGTGCTGTCTCGCGACCAGCTGCTTGACGGCGCGTGGGACATGTCGTTCGAGCGGCGCTCGAACGTGATCGATGTCTACGTTCGTAACCTGCGTACGAAGGTCGGTCGAGACACGATCGAGACGGTCCGCGGCGTGGGCTACCGGCTCCGAGAGCCGGAGTGAGCAGGCTGCCGATTCGCGTCCGGCTCACCCTCGCATTCGCCGTGGCGATGGCGTGTGTGATCGGGGCGATGGCGGTGCTCGTGTACGTCCGGGTGGGCACCGCGCTGCTGTCCTCGGTCGACCAGACGCTCCAGGCTCAGACCCGCGACCTGTTGGCGAGCGCCAACATCGAGCGGGACCTCGTCGATCCTGAGCTCGCGGGCGGGGCGACGCTCGCGCAGCTGCTCGGCCCTGACGGCAAGCCGGTCCGCTCGACGCCGCGCAACCTGCCGGCTTTGCTCGGGCCTGTGGACGCCGCGCGGACCGCTCACGGTGTGCGCTTGCTGCGGACCATCCACCTGAAGGGTCGGCCCGGCGAGTGGCGGGTGCTCGCGGTGCCGGCGCCAAAGGGCGGCGCAGTCGTTGTCGCTCGCTCGCTCAACGTGCGCGAGGAGGCGCTGCACCGGATTTATCGTGAGTTCCTCATCGCCGGGCCGCTCGCCGTGCTGTTGGCGTCGCTCGCGGGTTACGCGCTCGCGGCGGCGGCTCTCCGACCCGTCGAAACGATGCGCCGGCGCGCGGCAGGGGTGACCGCTGCTGCGCCTGGTGAGTTGCCCGTTCCCCACGGACGAGACGAGATTTCTCGACTCGCCGTCACGCTGAACGACATGCTTGCCCGTCTCGGGTCGGCGCTCGAGCACGAGCGCCGCTTCGTCGCCGATGCGAGTCACGAGCTGCGCACGCCCATCGCGCTGCTCCGAACGGAGCTCGAGCTCGCTCTCCGCCGGCCGAGATCCCCGGAGGAGCTCAGGTTCGCGCTCGGTTCGGCGCTCGAGGAGACCGAGCGCCTGTCGCGGCTCGCCGACGACCTTCTGTTGCTCGCGAGGGCCGAGGAAGGGTCGTTGCCTCTCCGGAGACAACGGACCGACCTCGAAGGGTTGTTCGAGAACGTCGCGCGCCGCTTCGCTGCGCGCGCACGCAGCGTCGATCGTCAGGTGCGCGTCGATCCGACGTCGGCAATCGTGGACGCGGATCCGGTCCGCGTCGAGCAGGCTCTGGACAACCTCGTGGACAACGCCCTCGCCTACGGCGCCGGCGACGTCGTGCTCTTCGCCGAGTCGACCGACGGTGTTGTCGAGTTGCACGTCACCGACGGAGGTCCGGGGTTCGATGAGGCGTTCCTTCCTCGGGCGTTCGAGCGGTTCAGCCGGGCGGACGAGGCCCGGGGAGGGGGCGGCGCGGGCCTCGGGCTGTCGATCGTGCAGCTGATCGCAAGCGCTCACGGTGGGAGCGTCGGCGCGACGAATCGGCTGCATGGTGGTGCCGACGTTTGGCTCACCGTGCGGCGTTCAGTCTCTTAGGAGACTCCTAGCGTCGATTCATTTGGGCCTCATCTGCCGCTGCGACCCTGCGGCCATGACGCATCCGCTCGAAGGGCCCCGCCGTGCTGCCCTGGCGCGCGACGGAGCGACGCGTCGGCTCCGCCACGCGACCCAGATCTCGGTGGCGGCGATGGTTGCCCTCGGAGGCGCGTTCGCAGCGCTGGCGGCAGCCTCGACCCATCCGAAGATGGTGACGGCTCACACCACCTCCTCGTCCTCGCCTGCGAAGGTCGTCGAGGCGCCGGCCCCGCCGCTCGTCGTGTCGAGAAGCGCAGCGCCTGCGCCATCGAGCCAAGCCCCCGCAGCGCCGGCACCGACTCCGACCGATCAGCCTCCCGTCGTCAGCTCCGGCGGCTCATGAGCGCCCCGCTCAGCACGGTGTCGTTCCCGGCACTCGGGACGACAGCGACGGTCGTGGCGACCGAGCCGGCGTCGTTCGACACCGCGACCGAGCTGCTCCGAGAACGTCTTCGCGCGCTCGACCTGACGTGCAGTCGCTTCAGGACCGACTCGGAGCTCGCATGGGTGAACGCACACGCCGGAGTCGCTGTCTCGGTGAGCCCGCTCCTTGCTCGCGCGGTGCGGGTCGCGCTCGACGCCGCGCGCACGTCGCGTGGCTACGTCGATCCGACTCTCGGCTCGCAGCTGCGTGCTGCCGGCTACGACCGAACCTTCGCGCTCGTTCGCGAGCGGGCGACGTGGCGACTCCCTCCGGCGCCCCCGCAGCGCGAGGCGTGGCGAGCCGTGGAGCTCGACGACGAGCAGCGGGTGCTGCTGATCCCGGAAGGAGTCGAGCTCGATCTCGGCGCGACCGCCAAGGCGTTGGCCGCGGACGACGCTGCCCGCGCGATCGCAGCCACGATCGGATCCGGTGTCCTCATCGCTCTGGGCGGCGACATCGCCGTCGCAGGGCCGGCCCCTGCCGGCGGCTGGCCGGTGCGCATCGCGGAGGACCACGCGGCGCCGCTCACCGACCCCGGCCCGACCGTCGCCATCACGACCGGCGGCCTTGCAACCTCGAGCACATCGGTGCGCCGTTGGCCGACCGAACAGGGTGAGGCTCATCACATCCTCGACCCGCGTTCCGGCCGGCCCGCGATCACCCCATGGCGAACCGTGACCGTCGCGGCTGCGACCTGTGTCGATGCGAACATCGCCGCGACTGCGGCGGTCGTACGCGGCGCGGAGGCCGTCGACGGGCTCGTTGCCGCCCGCCTGCCGTCGCGCCTCGTTCGGCGCGACGGTTCCGTGGTGCAGGTGGCCGGCTGGCCAGACGAGGAGTCGCTTGCCGCATGACGCTCGCTGCCGCGGCGAACGGGACGCTGTACTGGTACCTGACGCGCTCGCTGGGAGTCGGCGCGCTCGTGCTCCTGACCGCATCGGTTGCGCTGGGCGTGCTCAGCGTCACGCGCTGGAGATCCGAGCACTGGCCGCGGTTCGTGACGACGGGCCTGCACCGGAACCTGACACTGCTTGCGATCTGCTTCGTCGCGGGGCATGTGGCGACGACCGTCGCCGACGGCTACACGCCCATCGGTGTGCAAGACGCGTTCATCCCGTTCGTCTCGTCGTACCGGCCGATCTGGCTGGGGCTCGGCGCGGTGGCATCCGACCTGCTGCTCGCGCTCGTCGTGACGAGCCTGCTGCGCGAGCGCATCGGCTACCGCGCGTGGCGCTACGTCCACTGGCTCGCCTACGCCTCGTGGCCGGTCGCGCTCGTTCATGCGCTGGGGACAGGCAGTGACGCCGCCTTCGGTTGGATGCGCATCGTCGGAGCCATGTCGATTGGCTTGGTCGTGCTCGCCGCGTTGGCGCGCGTCGCGCTGTCGGGTAGCGCGCCGGCGGGTGCGCGCGTTGCGGGAGTGGCCGCCGCACTCGTTGTGCCGGTCGCGGTCGTTGCGTGGTACGAGTCGGGACCGGCTCAGCGCGGTTGGGCGCGGCGTGCCGGGACACCCGTTTCGCTCCTCGCGAGCCGCCGGACGGCCACGCCTGCGGCGGCCACCTCGTTCAAGCGGGTCTCGCTGCCCCGAAAGAGGTTCTCGGCGACGCTGACCGGCACGGTGCAGGAGACGAACCGGACGGACGGGCTGCTCGACGTCGTGATCCGCGGCCGTGTGCACGGCGGCGCGGGAGGAACATTCCGCTTGGACCTGCGTGGGCAGCCGCTACAGGGCGGCGTGTCGATGACGGCGAGCGGGATCTCCTACGTGCCGGCCGGAACACAAACCGTGTACCTCGGCAGCGTCACATCGCTCTCCGGCCGCAGCGTGATCGTCGATGTCGCGACCGCGTCCGGCGCACGCCTTCAGCTCTCCTTCGGTTTGAATATTGACCCGCAAAGCGGCGTTGTCACGGGGACGATGGACGCAACGCCGGGAGCCGCCTGATGGCCGCCTCGGCGCTGCGCCGCACGCCGGTCGCCGCGCCTGCCGGCGTTGCACGTCTGCTCGACGGCGTGAGGGACGACAATCGCCCCGTCCTCCTCGACGAGCACGTCCGGCTCTACGGGCCGCTCGAACCGGCTGCCGACCTCGTCGCAACGCTCGAGTCGAGCGGCCTTCGTGGACGGGGCGGGGGCGCGTTTCCCGTCGGGCAGAAGCTCGCAGCCGTCGCTGCGCAGCGCGGCCGCCCCGTGGTCGTCGTCAACGCGACCGAGGGAGAGCCGGCGAGCAGCAAGGACCGCGCGCTGCTTCGGCTGGTCCCGCACCTCGTGCTCGACGGCGCGGCCGCCGCTGCCGCCGCGATCGGGGCGCGCGAGATCGTCGTCGGGCTGGCGCGCGGGAGGAGCAACGAACGGGACGCGCTGGTCGCCGCGTTGAAGGAGCGGCGGGACCGGGCGAGGTGGAGCGTGAAAGCGGTCACTGACGGCTTCGTCGCCGGTGAGGAGACGGCGCTCTTGAACGCTCTCTCCGGCAAGGAGCCCAAGCCGACCATGAAGCCGCCGTACCCCTTCGAGCGCGGCCTTCGAGGCGCGCCGACCCTCGTCCAGAACGTCGAGACGCTCGCGCACGTCGCGCTGATCGCGCGCTTTGGGGCACGGTGGTTCCGGTCGGTCGGGACCGAGGCAGAGCCGGGGACAGCGCTCGTCACGCTCTCCGGCGCCGTGCGCCGTCCGGGCGTCTACGAAATTGAGCTCGGCACTCGCGTCTCCGAGTTGATCGAACAGGCGGGCGGCGCGACCGAGACCCTGAGTGCTTTCCTCGTCGGCGGGTATTTCGGCGGCTGGACGCGTGACGCCGCTCATCCGCTCACCGTGGCGGGCGGCCTCGGCGCCGGAGTCGTCGTCGCATTTCCGGCGGACGCTTGCGGCGTTCGCGAAAGCGCGCGCGTCACGCGCTATCTCGCAAACGAGAGCGCGGGGCAGTGCGGGCCATGCGTTCACGGCCTCGCGGCGCTCGCGTCCGGGCTCGAGGAGATCGCAGCGGGGAAGACGTCCGACCGTCGGCTCCACCTCGCACGATGGGCGCAGCAGGTGACGGCGCGGGGCGCCTGCCGTCACCCGGACGGTGCGGCCCGCTTTGTCAACAGCACGCTCACGGTGTTCGAGGAGGAATTGGCGCTCCATCTGCGCACCGGGCGTTGCCGTGGCCGCGATCGGGGTGTGCTGCCGGTCGGGAGCAGGCGCGGATGAAGAGGTTGCAGATCGACCCGATCGCGTGCGACGGCCACGGGCTTTGCGCGGAGTTGTTCCCGGAGTGGATCGAGGCTGACGACTGGGGCTATCCGATCATCAACCCGGGGCCCGTGCCTCCCGGCCTCGAGATGCATGCGCGGCGAGCGATCAAGGAATGTCCGAAGGTCGCGCTGCGGCTGGTGTCCGAGCGCGGCTAGTGCCGACCGACTGAACCGGAACCGTTCTGCGAGCATGGGCGGGTGCCGACAGCCCACTCGATCCGCCTGCGCACGCTGATCGAGACCGGTCTCGCGATCAACTCGGAGCTTTCACTCGACGGCGTGCTGCAGCGGATCGTCGAAGCTGCCGCGCAGGTCACGGGCGCGCAGTACGCGGCGCTCGGCGTGATCGACCCCACCGGGACGAGTCTCGAGCGGTTCATCACGCACGGGATCGACGAGGAGACACGCGCGACCATCGGCGACCTGCCGACCGGCCGCGGCGTCCTCGGCGCGCTGATCACACACGCAAGCACGTTGCGCTTGCAGGACATCGCCGACGATCCACGCTCGGTCGGGTTTCCGCCCGGGCATCCCCCGATGAGGACGTTCCTTGGGACGCCGATCATCCTGCGCGGCGTCGCGTACGGCAACCTCTATCTGACGGAGAAGGAGGGCGGCGCCGAGTTCGACGACACGGACGAGGAGCTCGTGTCGCTGCTGTCTGCGCAGGCGGCCGTCGCGATCGAGAACGCGCGCCTCTATGAGTCCGCAACAACGTGGTCGAGACAGCTCGAGTCGCTCCAGGAGATCAGCTCCGCGCTCGTCGGCGAGCTCGATCTGCCGCGCCTCCTTCAGCTCGTCGTCGAGCGGCTTCGCGAGCTGATCGACGCGCGCCTCGTGGCGATTGCACTGCCCGTCGCCGACGGGCTGCGGGTCGAAGCGATCGCATCCGACGAACCGAACGGGTTGCTCCATCAGGTGTTCACGCGCGCGTCCAAGGCCGGAGCGGTGCTCGCGCGCGGTCGCAGCGAGCGCGTCGACGCGGTGATCGACGACCCCGAGGTCTCGCAGGACATCGCGCGGCAGTTCGGTGCGACAACGGGGCTCTACGTGCCGCTGCTCGCGCGCGACGGTCCGATCGGGATCGTGTTCGCGCACGACCGGCGCGGCCGCGACCCGCGGTTCACGAACGCAGACCTGCGGCTCGCGGAGCATTTCGGCGAGCGCGCGTCCGTCGCGGTCGACCTCTCGCGCCGCGTGCAGCGCGACTCGCTGCGGCGCGTGATCGAAGGGCAGGAGCTCGAGCGCCGCCGGCTCGCGCGGGAGCTGCACGACGAGACCGGCCAGGCGCTGACCTCGGTGCTGCTCGGGCTGAAAGCAGTGGAGACCGCCGAGGACGCACCCGCGGCGCTCGCGCGTCTGCGCGAACTGGTCGTCGCAACGCTGCAGGACGTGCGGCGGCTCGCCGTCGAGCTGCGGCCGAAGGCGCTCGACGACTTCGGTCTCGTGCCCGCGCTCGAACGGCTGGTCGAGACGTTCACCGAGGCGACAGGGATCTCCGTCGAGTTCGAGTCGCAGCTCGGCGCGGAACGTCTGCAGCCCGAGGTCGAGACAACGCTGTACCGGATCGTCCAGGAGGCGCTGACGAACATCGCCAAGCACGCCGGAGCGCGCCGCGTCAGCGTGCTGCTCGTGCGACGGCCAGGAGTTGTCAGTGCGCTGATCGAGGACGACGGGCTCGGGTTCGGCCGCGATGAGGAGGCGCGGGGAGGTATCGGTCTCGCCGGCATGCGCGAGCGCCTCGCGTTGCTCGACGGGAAATTGACGACCGAGTCGGGGCGCGGGACCGGGACGAGCCTCGTCGCAGAGGTGCCGCTCCCATGATTCGGATCGTGATCGTCGACGACCACGCGGTCGTCCGTTCCGGTCTCAGGCTGCTGCTCGACGCCGAGGACGACCTGGAGGTGGTCGGCGAAGCCGGGAACGCGCGCGATGCGATCTTCGAGGTGCGCGCTGCGACGCCGGATGTCGTCCTGCTCGACGTCGTGATGCCGGGGCAGAGCGGGATCGAGGCGATGCCGCAGATCCTGCGCGAGGCGCCCAGCGCGAAGGTGCTGATGCTGTCGATGCAGGATGACCCGAATTACGTGCGCGAGGCGTTCGCCGCCGGCGCGAGCGGCTACGTCCTGAAGGAAGCTGTCGACGCCGAGGTCGTGGCCGCCGTTCGCGATGTCGCGGCGGGGAACCACTACGTGCACCCCGCGCTCGGCGCGCGCATGGTCGCGGCTGACGCGGCTGCACAGGCGGCCGCGGCGGCCGATCCGCTGTCGGACCGTGAGCGCGAGGTGCTGAAGATGCTCGCCCTCGGTCACACGAACCAGGAGATCGCGCAGCAGCTCTACATCTCGGTGCGCACGGCGGAGACCCACCGTGCGCACATCATGCGGAAGCTGCAGCTTTCGACGCGTGCCGAGCTCGTTCGCTACGCGATCGAGCACGGACAACTGAACGACTAGGCCTCTAGCCCTGCCGCAGCTTCCGCATGAAGCCGTCGAGGTCGAGCGGTCCCGTACAGACCGGCCTGACGTAGATCGGCTGGTCGTCGCGCAGCTCGAGCACGACCGACCGTTCGCCGACGACCTGCTCGCCGTCGTCCCGCGCGATGCGAACCTTCCGGATCGCATCGTGCGGGATCGAAAGCGAGGCGTCGATCCCCGTCGCGTGCTCGCGCCCGGCGAGCCGGACGCCGTCGTCGGTGACGGTCACGTAGCCCACGTAGTGCTGGGATGCGTGCTGCCGCCGCCAGGTGACGCGCCGGGTATCGCGGATCCCGAGCATCAGGTGACCGTGACGACCAGCTTGAGGACGTTGTCCTCGCCGATCGTCTTGATGCCCTTCATGTAGTCCTCGCCGGCCTTGGTCTTGAAGACATACGTCCCCTTGGCCTGAAACGCGACGTGGGCGGAAGCGTGCATGTGGCTCATCGTCATCCCGGCGACGGCCGTCTTCGGCCCGCTGACCTGGATGAGCTTGTGCGGCATGACGTCGTTATTGACGACGGCCAGCACGCCACCGCGGGCGAGCGTGATCGTCTGCGTCGCGTGCCACGACTTCCCGTCGAAGGACCAGCTGTGGCAGCCGCGCGTCTGGTGCTTGATCGTCAGCGTCGCGTTGTTCGTTGCTGCGACGGCAGAGCCGGCGACGGCGAGTGCGACGAGCATGGTGAGTACGAGTTTCATGGTGGTGCTCCTTTGGCTAAACCCTGGCGGGCCGCTCACGGCGGCCCGCCAGAGGAGATGCGCAGGTGCTAGATCGCAGGGACTGCTTTTGTCCCAGCGGTTTCCGGCGTGCGCTTGCCGGACTTTGCGGCCTGCTCGCGACCGCGGAGCGATCCGCCGATCACGAGGACTCCGAACCCGAGTCCCGTCAGCAGCAGTGCGATGCCGACGACGATGCCGAACAGCGCCACGTTCTCTGCGAGGAAGCTGGCGTTGAGCGCAGTCGTCAGCGCGGTCTCCGTGATCCAGAGATTCCGCACCGGGTTGTCGAGCGGCTGCCCGCTCGGGCTCTTCAGCGCCTTCAACGTGTCGCTCGTGCCCTTGCCGTCGGCCGAGGCATACCGGGGCAGCTGGGCGTACGGAACGCCGCCCGTCGCTTCGAGCGCGTGGATCCGCATGTAGCTCGCGAAGTCACGAGCGCGCTGGCCGGTGTTGATCGGCTTGCCGGCGATGTCGGCCGTCGGCAGCGTGATGCTCGCCGGGAGGCCTGCCTTCTTCGCCTCCGCAGCGATCGCGGTGGCGTTCATGTCCGGGGTGCCGACAATCTGCTCCAGCGCGAGGCTGTTGTGCACCGTGCTGCGGCCGTTGACGCCCATGGTGATCGCGACGATGCCGAACACGACCAGCACGGCCGTTGCGACAAAGCCCCCGATCTCGAATAGCTTGCGCATCTCTGCTCCCTTGTGGTCGTGGCCGAGCGCTTGTGCCGGCCTTTGCCACCACCTTGCGGGGAGTTGCGCCTATTGCCATCAGGCCCGCCGCTGAACGCGGTTGCGGGAAAGCCGCAGCTCAGGAGCCGCCCTACCAGCGGGGCAGGCCGAAGCCGCGCCCGCAAAACTCGGGGCAGGCGAGGTGCGTGGCTGTAGGTCCTTGCCGTTGAGTGAGCGGTTACGTCTCCGCGTTCGGGCGAGAGATGACGATGTCGCTGCCGGCAAAGAGCACCGACACATGTCCGTCCTCCCAGCGGACATTGAAGTGGGGGTGCGTCGGTTCGCCGAGCACCTCGAGGATCTCGCCGTTCCGGGGTGAATCTCCGACGCGGTGGCCGACGACCTCCACGAGGTCGCCGACGCGTGCAGCCGTGGTGGTAACGAGCGTCATGACGCTCCTTTCGCTATCGGTCCTACTCGTTGTTGCCCGGTGTCGCCGCGCGAATCAGCAATTCGCTGATCGTGCTCGTCCGGCAAGACGAGAAGCGCTTCGCTGACCCGGGTCAGGAGACGCGGATCGTGCGGGCGAGCGTGGGGTGGGCGTCGCTGAAGACGCGGTAGCTCCCGGCTTTCAGAGTGACCGTCCAGCGCGCCTGGCCCTTGAAGGCGACGCCGCTCTTGCGATCGACGTCCTTGCCCTTCAGGTGAACGTTGTCGGTGGCGCTCGCATCCCGCACGGTGATCGCGTAGCGCCCGGCCGCGAGCCGAGCAGGAGCGGCCAGGGCGCGACCTGGCCCGACGCGGAGCGTGAGGGGCCGCGCGGCCGGTGCAGGCGTCGTCGTGGTCGGCGGAGGCGTGGTGCCGGCCGTGAACAGGCCGTGCATCCGCGAGGCGTGGACGTCGCAGACGAAGTTGTAGGTGCCGTTCGTCACGGTGATCGTGAACGTCATGTCACCGACGAACGTGACGTCGGTCGTGACGTCGACACCCGGCCCGGAGAGGTGGAAGTTGTGCTCGGCGGACAAATCGTGGACGAGCAAGGTGTACGTCCCGGGATCGAGGTGCTTCACGGCCGCGCCGCTCGAATCGGTGACCGAGATCCCGAATCCCGGGCCCACGGAGCCGATGAGCTGGCCCGTGTCCGCGGCCAGCGGCGAGGCGGCGACAAGCCAAACGGCAAACGAGGCGGCGATCAGAGCGATGCGCATGCACCTCATACTGCGTCATCCGCCCGGTGGATTGCGACGCCCACACGGCCGCTCCCGAGCTAGAGACTGCACATACGCTGGTGTCGTGCAGCGATGGGAGTACAGAGTCGTCTCTCTGCGGGCCGGGACCTACACTGCGTCACTGAACGAGTACGGCCGGGAAGGCTGGGAGCTCGTCGACGTCACGTCTGAGGTCCAGGAGGCTTCGCCCCCCAGCCAGGGAGGCGGCCTGCCGAGGCCGCGAGCCCTCGGACGACTTGAAGACGCGGCGACCAAGTTGAACAAGCTCGGCGCGGCCGGCTCAACGGATGCCCCCACGGATACGACGTCGAACTTGCTCTGGGTGCTTCGCCGGCCACTGTCCGAGGGGCGCCCTGGCGACGCGTCCGACCTCGGGTTCGATTCGTAACGCGCCCATCAGGGCTTCACCATGACCTTGATCGCCTCGCGCTCGTTCATCGCCCGGTAACCGTCGGGCACCTCGTCGAGCCCGATGACGCGGTCGAAGACCCGGCCGGGCTCGATTCGACCTTCGAGGACGTCCGGCAGCAGCTCCTCGATGTACGCCCGCACCGGTGCCGGACCGCCGCTGACGGTGATGTTGTCGGAGAACGCCGTCTGCGATCCGGGCATCGCTTCGTCCTGGGGAACGCCGACGCGTCCGACGGCACCACCCGGACGCGCGATCTCGATCGAGGTCTCGGTCGACTGGTCGAGGCCGACGCACTCGAGGACGGAGTGGGCGCCGAAGCCGTTGGTCAGCTCGCGCACGCGCTCGACCGCCTCGGCGCCCCGTTCGCTGACGATGTCCGTGGCGCCGAACTCGCGCGCGAGCGCGATGCGGTCGGCGTGTCTGCCGAGGAGGATGATTTGCTCGGCGCCGAGCCGCTTCGCCGCGATCACGCCGCACAGACCGACAGCGCCGTCACCGACGACGGCGACGCTCTTGCCGGGACCGACGTTCGCGACGACGGCAGCGTGGTGGCCGGTGCCCATCACGTCGGAGAGCGTCAGGAGAGACGGCATCAGCGCGTCGTCCTCTCCGACCGGGAGCGTGAAGAGCGTGCCGTCGGCCTGCGGCACGCGGACGGCTTCGGCCTGAGCGCCGGCGACCTCAACGGTGCCGAAGAAGCCGCCGTGGAGGCACGACGTTTGCAGATCGTCCTGGCAGAACAGGCAGGTACCGTCGGAGAACGCGAACGGCATCACGACGACGTCGCCGGCCTTGATGGTCCGGACGTCGGCACCGACAGCCTCGACGATCCCGATCGCCTCGTGGCCCATCACGCGTCCGGTGTCGCTGTGCTCCAGCGTCTTGTAGGGCCACAGGTCGCTGCCGCAGATGCAGGCGCGGGTGACCCGGACGACCGCGTCAGTGGGCTCCTTGACATCGGGGTCGGGGACGTTCTCGATGCGAACGTCGCCTGCGCTGTACATCACGGTTGCGCGCATGAAATGGGTACCTCTCGTTCGAAGGATCCAGGTACTGGCAGTGCGCCCCAAGACGTGGGGCGCGCGGAGCTAACGTTGCCCGACGAGACATAGGAGAAACCGCATGGAGATCACCAGAAACGGCCTAGAGACCGGCCGGGGGCCGAGTGACTGGTTCACCGGCACCGTCTACATCGATACCGTCGCGGCCCCCGCAGGCTCCTCGCACGTGAGCGCGAGCAACGTGCACTTCACGCCTGGCGCTCGCACCGCCTGGCACACGCACCCGAACGGCCAGACGATCTGGGTGACCGAGGGCGTCGGGCTATGCCAGCAGCGCGGCGGCCGGGTCGAGGTCATCCGCCCGGGCGACCGCGTCTTCTTCGAGCCGGGCGAGGAGCATTGGCACGGCGCCACAGCCACGCGCTTCATGACGCATCTCGCGATGCTCGACGTCGACGACGCCGGAAACGCCGCAGCGTGGGGTGACCATGTCACGGACGAGGAGTACGCAGCTGCGCCGCCCGTCGCAGATTAATCCGGGCTGAGGGAAACCGGTGAGGCGGACGAGCCCGTGCCGACGGTTTATCGAAAATGCGCGCGAGCGTGGCGGTTCTTGGCGTCTCGTATCCGGGCGATCGCCGCCCCGGCGACCGCCGGCATCGCGTGCTCGGGGAACGCGAAGGTCGAGCTGGCGTTGATCTCACAAAGCACGTAGGTGTCATCGCCTGAGGCGTTCTTTGGCCCGTACAGGAAGTCGGCGTCCCAGATCACAAGAGCGCCGCGAACATCGCGCGCAACTTGCACGTCTCGGTGATCGAACCCCTTTCAGCCGGCGGATCCCACTCAACCCGCCACAGAAGACCGACCCTCACATCGGCAGACGACGACCTACGCGTGGTCGTGCGCGCTTCCATAGATCGTCTGCCAGGAGTCCCAGGTGATCTTGAGGATCACGGCGGTCATTGCGAGACCAATCAGCGGGTCGGCGATCCGCACGCCGAGCGCAACGACCGCGGCGCTTGCGACGACGCCAAGCGACACGAACGCGTCGATGCGCGCGTGGTTCCCGTCAGCGATCAGCGCCGGGCTGTGGAGACGCTTTCCTCCGCGCAGTCGCACACCGGCGGCGATCTCATTGCCGACGAACCCGACGATGCCTGCCGCAGCGAGCACCCACAGATGGGTTAGGTGCTGTGGATGGATCAATCTCTGGATCGTTTCGTAGAGAGCTACGAGTGCGCTGATCAGGATCGCCGCGACGACTCCCAGCCCGGCCCAGCGCTCGCCGCGAGCGGACCGGAGGTAGAAGGCGATCCCGAGTGGGATCGCCGTGAGCCCGTCGCCGTAGTTGTGGATGAGATCCGCGAGCAGCGCAACGCTGCCGGTGGTGACGAAGATGATCGTCTGGACGATCGCGGCGACAGTGAGCACGACGAGGCTGATTGAGACCGTCTTGACGCCATCGCGGGACTCGACGATCGAGCGGTCGACGAGCCCGTGCGAATGACCGTGCCCCTCGTGCTCGTGCTCGTGCTCGTGCTCGCCGTGGTCGTGGCCATGGTCGTGGAGGCCCTCGATGTCGCATGTCGCTGTATGGCCCACGCGGCGAGGGTAGCGCGGGGCCCTCGACCAGACCCCTCGGTTACCGTCGAGGATTGTGTCGGCTGGAACCTCCAGCCTCGCTCGGGGCGCCTCGTCAGCTCGCATCTTGGTTACGACTATCGGCGTAATCGCGAGCTTCGAAGTCCGATCTCGCGTACTCGCACATGCATCCGATCTCCAGAGATCTCGCGACGGGCTCGATCAGCTTCACCGCAGAGTTCCCGACGTCCGGCGTCTACCGGCTGTTCCTCCAGTTCAGGACCTCGACGGGCGTTCATACTGCTCCGTTCACCGTCGACGTCGTAGACGATCACGCTCGCTACCCTCTGGTGAGTGTGAGTGAGCAGCTGCTGACCTTGGGACGCGTGACCGCACCGTCCGGGAAAGATCGCGAGCAGCTGCGACGACAGGCGAGGTTGCTCGCGTGGGGCGGCAACGGGTGGCACCTGATCGAGTTCATCATCGCCATCGGCGCGGGCATTGCGGCGGGGTCGATCGCGCTCATCGGATTCGGCGCCGACTCTCTGATCGAGGGTGTCTCCGGCTTTGTGATCGTGTGGCTGTTCACCGGCTCGCGCCTGCACTCCGAAACAGCGGAGCGCCGTGCCCAGCAGCTCGTCGCGGCGAGCTACTTCGTCTTGGCTGCGTACGTCGGGATCGAGTCGGCGCGGACGCTGTTCGGAGGTCACCATCCGGGCACGTCGTGGGTCGGGATCGGACTCGCTGCCGTAACAGCGCCGACGATGCCGTTTCTCGCACGAGCCAAGCGCAACGTGGGGCGGCAACTCAATTCATCTGCCACGGTTAGCGAGGCGTCACAAAACATGATCTGCGCGTACCTCTCGGTCGCGCTGCTCGTCGGGCTGCTTTTGAATGCGCTGGTCGGCTGGTGGTGGGCAGATCCCGCCGCCGCTCTTGTCATTGCCGGCGTTGCGGTCAAGGAAGGCCGCGAGAGCTTGCGCGGCGATAGCTGCGAGTGCTGCTGAGGCGATGGAGAAGTCATCGGCCGGCGGGCACTCCCGGCGGAGCTTTTCAAAGTCCCTGGAATCATTCCGCAACTCTGGCTCAGGCGAGCGTCTACCTCCAAGAGGACAGGCAAGAACGCCCTCGTGGGCAGGCCGCCACGAGCAGGACGAGCGACATCATCGAAGATCACCGACGGGGCCGCGCTGAAGTTCGGCACGCGGTCAGCGAATCGCCATGTGGCAGCCCCGGCCGTCCGGCAGCGATGGAGGAATGATGTTTCGGACGAGAAAGCTCCTGCTTGCATTGGCGGCCATCACGGGCGCACTGGCCCTCGCTCTCCCGGTGGTAAGCGGGAGCGCCGCCACGGCCCCGCCGTCGACGCTGTGTGTGTTGCTGCAGCAGCAGCTCCTGTTCGCGCAGCAGACAGGAAACCCGACGCTGGCGCAGTTGCTCACGAGGACGCTCGCCTTGCAGTGCTGAAGATTCCCACGCCCGAATCGGGCGGTTTCCAGCGGCTTCCAGCCGACACCGCGGCGACCCAAGTAACGCCAAGACCCCGCATCGCTGCGGGGTCTTGGCTTACTTGAGGGAACAGGGGCGACAGGACTTGAACCTGCAACCCCCGGTTTTGGAGGCCGAGTACCAGGTGCGGATAGCTGCTTCTAGGTGCCGTTACGTCGCATGAAAACTTGAAAATCGAGTCTCCGTTGCGGACACGTGATGACACGTCCGCGCGTGTTCTCCGCCACATATCCCCCATCGGCAGTACGGCCCCGTGCACCCCAAATCAACTCTTCCTACGAGCAGCTTCAACTCTGTGCGCTCCGATTGCCGTCGAGGCCCCCCGGTGGGGGCGAGGTCTCGTCTGCGGCTCTGGCTATGTTCGTGACAATGACCACAGACGAGATCCTGATCGAACTGGTTCGCGCAGACAGCGCGATGCGTGAGGAATCGGATGAGCGCGACTCTTTCCGGTTCGTCAGTCCCGACAGCAGAAATCCCATACTCAGGCACAACGGTTTCTACCGGACGGGGCACGAGCAACCGTTCATCCACGTATCCCGCCAGCACATCGAGGACCTGAAAGAAGCGGGGCTCATCCGCGTCCGAGTGACGAAGAACCGCGTACAGGGACCGGGAAGGAAGACGACCACGATCGAGCAGTGGCTAGTCGACGTCACTTCAGCCGGGTACGAGCAATACGGGCTCATCGTCGCGGCGACGCGGTCAGTGGATAAATCGCGTCATGGACGCTGAGCAGCTCACCCGAGTTCGCGCTTCGCGCTTCTCGTTCCTCCGTGCTGTGTACGACAAATCGGCTGGAAACCGGCTAGCGAGGTTGGGGTTGCATTCTCTCGCGGACGAACTTGGTATCGATCACGACGAAGCCCACAAGATCGCGGACTACTTGGTCGGCGAGAATCTGTTGGAGTGGAGGACCATGGGGGACGGCGGGCACATGGCGATCACGCACTCGGGGATCAAGGAAATCGAAGAAGTGATCTCTGCGCCGGACGAGGGCACGGAACACTTCCCACCGCTCGTTATCGCTGAGAACTACATCCACGTCGGCTCGATGGTCGGATCGTCGCTGCAGCAGGGCACGCAGGATTCGGTTCAGATCTCGGCCTCCACGCTCGACGTCGCCGAGCTCAAGGCGTTGGTCCACGAGATCCGCGAGGCGTTGGGTGCTGCTCCGCTTGCGCAAGAAGAGCAGGAGGAGGCGGCCGCTGATCTAGCGACGCTCGACGCACAGATCGCGTCTCCCCGCCTCAAGCCGGGGATCGTGCGCGAAAGCCTCTCCTCGCTACAGCGGATCATGGAGGGTGCGATCGGCGCGGGCGTTGCGTCTGGAGCGCCACATTTGCCTCAGCTTGCTGAGCGCCTCGCACACGTGCTCACGCTGCTCTAGGGCCTGTCCTCGACAGGGGCGACAGGACTCGAACCTGCGACATTCGGTTTTGGAGACCGACGCTCTACCAACTGAGCTACGCCCCTAAGCAAAAAAATAGTACCCGGGTTTGTCGTACCCCCTCAGTCCCCCATCGCTGTCGAGCAAACGCTCTAGCCACGCGAAGTACCCCCGGTTTTGGAGTCCGGTGCACTACCAATTGAGCTACGCCCCTCGGTCCAGCGCTCACGATTGTATCGGCGTCTCTGACGCCCCACCCGGGCGCGAGTAGCATCGCCCGCGTGCCGCTGGCAGCGCTCTTCTCGGTCATCACGCTCGCGTTTGCTGCGATTGCGCTCTGGGCTGCAAGCGCCCACCAGTGGCCGATTGCGGTCGCCGCAGGGGCTCTCGCAGCCTGGATGGGAACACTCGCCTGGGCCGGAATAAGGAAAACCCGCCTCTAACGCGTATTCTCCCTCCGTGGCAGGGGAGGACACGCAAGCGCTGTGGCTCGAGTTCCGGCGCACCAACGATAAGGCGCTGCGCGATCGCCTGATCCTCACCTATGCGCCGTTGGTCAAGTACGTGGCGGGGCGGCTCGGGTCGGGGCTGCCGGCGCACGTGGACGAGGGTGACCTCGTCTCCTACGGCCTGCTGGGCCTGATCGGCGCGATCGAGCGGTACGACCCGGCCCGCGACATCAAGTTCGAGACCTACGCGATCTCCCGGATCAAGGGAGCGATCATCGACGAGCTGCGCGCCCTCGACTGGGTGCCGCGCTCGGTCCGCTCCCGGGCTCGCGAGATCGAGCGGGCAATCGGCGAGCTGGAGGCGAAGCTCGGGACGGCGCCGACCGACGAGCAGATTGCCGCCAAGATCGGGATCTCCGTCGACGAGCTCGAGGAGTCGCTGACCGACATCTCTCGCTCCTCGATTGCGGCGCTCGACGAGCTGTGGTCGGTCTCCGGCGATGGCGACTCGGTCTCGCTGATGGACACGATCGAGGACACGCAAGGCCCTCAGCCGGAATCGGCGCTCGACGAGACCGAGATGCGCGAGGCGCTCGCCGACGCGATCGCCAGGCTCCCCGAGCGCGAGAAGCTCGTGGTCACCCTCTACTACTACGAGGAGCTGACCCTGCGGGAGATCGGGGAGGTGCTCGGCGTGACCGAGTCCCGCGTCTCCCAGCTGCATACCAAGGCGATCCTGCGCCTCAAGTCCCGGCTCGCCGGCGCTGCGCAGCGCGTCTGAACTGCAGCGCGTTTTCTAGCTCTACAAAACCGTAACGTCTGTCTTAGCGGTGGCTTAGCCACTAGGCCCACGCTGAAGGGGATGGCACCTTCATCCCGCATGCAAATCGCCCGCCGCCGCCTCAGGGTCGCGCGCTATTCGATCAGCGCCGTGGCCGTGACCGCATTCGGCGCCTTCGGGTTCGCCGTGCGCGACGCCCATCCGGCGACGCACACGAAGGCGAGCACCGCCATAGCCTCTAGCGCTGCCGCCTCAGCGAGCACTGCGGACTCGGCGGCCTCCTTCGGCGGCAGCGCCGTGATCAGCCCCGCGCCGCAGTTCGCGGCGCCTCAGGTCCAGAGCAGCGGGTCATGAACGGCTTCCGCTCGATGGGCTGTGCCGTGCTGCTGCCCGACGGCGCGCCCCTGGACGAGGTGCAGGCGCTGTTCGACGACCGCGACCGCCGCTTCTCCCGTTTTCACGATTCCTCCGAGCTGAACCGCGTCAATGCCTATCCCCGTGGGCTGACGCTCCTCTCGGAGGAGTTCGCGTCGGTGCTCTCGTTGGCACTCGATGCGGCACGCGCCACGGGCGGGTTGGTGACCCCTGCCGCTGGTGGCGCACTGATCGCCGCCGGCTACGACCGCGACTTCCCTCGTCTCCCTCTCGACGGTGTCGCGGTCGAGCCGGTGCGCGTTCCTTCGTTCCGCGCGATCGCGTTGCGAGGGCGGGCGCTGCTCCGCACGGAGCCGGTGATCCTCGACCTGAACGGCGTCGTCAAAGGGCTGACCGTCGACGACGCGCTCGAGCTCCTCGGGCACGGCTGGGTGTCGGCCGGAGGAGATGTTGCGACGACCGTCCCTCTCGTGGTGGGGTTGCCCGGCGGCGACGCCATCACCCTCGAGAGGGGCGGTCTCGCGACCAGCAGCGTCGCCAGGCGGACCTGGCGTCGCGGAGGAATCCCCCAGCACCACCTGATCGACCCGGCGACCGGTCTGCCGTCGACGTCGCCGTGGCGTGACGTGACCGTGGCAGCGCAGTCCTGCTACACCGCGGACGTCGCGGCGAAAGCAGCGCTCCTGCTCGGGCCGGCAGGCCCTTCGTGGCTCGACCGCCGCCGGCTTGCCGGCCGGTTCGTCGACCACGCCGGTCGCGTGACCGTCAGCGAGCGCTGGCTGCAGGCCGTTCCGGCAGCACAAGCGGCATGAGCGCGACCACCTGGTACATCGCCCGCTCGTCGGGGCTCGTCGCGTACCTGCTCCTCTCCTCGTCGGTCGTGCTCGGGGCGCTGATGGCCGGACGCGCGAAGTTCACCTGGCCCCGATTTGCCGTCGGAGAGGTGCACCGCTTCCTGTCTGTGCTCGCAGGCGTCTTCATCGTCGTGCACGGGTCGGCGCTGCTCCTCGACACGGTCGTGCCGATCTCGCTCGCCCAGGCGCTCGTCCCGTTCGCCTCGCCCTACCGGCCGTTTGCCGTCGGAATGGGCGTCCTCGCGGCCGAGCTCGCCGCGGCGGTCGGGATCACGAACCTCTTCCGCTCCCGGCTGCCTCACCTGGTCTGGCGGCGCTTCCACTATCTGACGCTGGCCGTCTGGGGGCTCGCGACAGTGCACGGGTTCCTCGCGGGCACCGACCGCCTCGACCCCTGGTTCGCCGGGATCGCGATGGCGACGGTCACGACGGTCGTCATGGTGCTCTTCACGCGCTTCTCGTCGGGCGGCTTCTCAAGGCGCGATCTCGCGGCATAGGATTTGAAGCGACCCAGTCGCGCTCACCCAGGAGGACTTGATGTCCATCGAAGCCGGGAAGATCCGCAACGTTGCCGTCGTCGGCCATCGCGGGACGGGCAAGACCTCGCTCGTCGAGGCGCTGCTCTTCCAGGCGAGCAAGACGAACCGGCTGGGGTCGATCGAGGCGGGCACGACGGTCTCCGACTGGGAGGAAGACGAGCAGCGGCGGCAGATGTCGCTTTCGGCTGCGCTCGTGAACCTCGAGTGGGAGGGCCGCAAGATCAACCTGATCGACACGCCCGGCGACTCCGGCTTCCAGGCCGACACCGTCGCGTCGTTGCGCGTCGTCGAAGGGGCGCTCCTCGTGGTCTCCGGCGTGATGGGCGTCGAGGTGAACACCGCGCGCGTGTGGAACCGCGCCGACGAGCTCGAGCTGTCGCGCGTCGTGTTCGTGAACATGCTCGACCGCGAGCGCGCCGACTTCTACCGCGTGCTCGACGCCGTCCAGGAGCGGCTCTCCGACCGCTGCATCGCGATCCAACTGCCGTTCGGCGCGGTGCACGAGCTGACCGGCGTTGTCGACCTGCTGCACAACTGCGCGTACATGGATCCCCAGGGTGGGCGCGAGGGCGACCCCGTCGCAATCCCGGACGAGCTCGTGCCGGCCGTCGAGGAGTACCGCACGAAGCTGCTCGACGCGGTCGTCGAGACGGACGAGGCGCTGATGGAGCGCTACCTCGGCGGTGAAGAGATTCCGGCGGCCGACATCGCGGCCGCTTTGAAGAACGCGGTCACGCGCGACGAGATCTATCCCGTCGGCTGCGGTGTCGCGACGAAGAACCTGGGCACGCACGCGCTGCTCGACCTGGTCGTCGAGGGCGTGCCGAGCCCGGCGAAGAAGGGCTCGCCGATCGACACCGACGCGAAGATCGCGGCGTTCGTGTTCAAGACGGTCGCCGACCAGTTCGCGGGACGCATCTCGATCTTCCGCGTGTACGCGGGCGAGGTGAGGTCCGACACGACGCTCGTCAACCACCGCGACCACTCGAAGGAACGCCTCGGCTCGCTCGTGTCGCTCGATGGGAAGGAGCACAACAAGGCTGACAGCTTCGGTTCGGGCGACCTCGGCGCCGTCGCGAAGCTGAAGGACGTGCAGACGGGCGACGTGCTCGTCGACGCGGAGCACAACCTCGACCCGCCGGCTCTCGGCTTCCCCGAGCCGGTAATGAGCTTCGCGGTCTCGCCGAAGACGAAGGGCGACGAGGACAAGGTCGCGCAGGCGCTACGCAGGCTGGCGGAGGAGGACCCGACGCTCCACCTCCGCCGCGACCAGCAGACGGGCGAGGAGTTGCTCGCCGGCATGAGCCAGGTGCACGTCGAGGTTGCCGTCGAGCGCGCGAGGCGCCGCTTCGGTGTCGAGATGGAGCTGCACCAGCCGCGCGTGCCGTACGTCGAGACCATCAAGGGCCAGGCACGCGCGCAGGGCCGCTACAAGAAGCAGACGGGCGGCCGTGGGCAGTTCGGCGACTGCGTGATCACGATCGAGCCGCTCGACGACCACGTCGGGTACGAGTTCGTGGACAAGATCGTCGGCGGCGTGATCCCGCAAGGGTTCCGGCCGGCGGTCGACAAGGGCATCCAGGAGTCGCTGCAGCACGGTGAGCTCGCGGGCGCGCCCGTACAGGGCGTCCGGGTCACCCTGATCGACGGCAGCTACCACAACGTCGATTCATCGGAGATGGCGTTCAAGATCGCCGGCTCGATGGCTTTTCGATCCGCATACGAGAAGGCGGAGCCGACGCTGCTCGAGCCGATCATGGAGCTCGAGGTGACCGTGCCCGACGAGACGGTGGGCGCGATCAACGGCGACCTCAACTCGCGCCGCGGCCGCCTACACGGCATGGAGCCGAAGGGCGGGATGACGCTGATCAAGGCCGAGGTGCCGATGGCCGAGGTGCTGACGTACAACCAGGCGCTCGTATCGCTGACCGGTGGGCGCGGGGACTACCACATGCAGTTCCTACGGTACGAAGAAGTACCTGCGCACATCGCCCAAAAGCTGATCGAGTCCGCGAAGAAGGACAAGGAAGCGGTCCCGGCGTAGATGGTTGATGCCACGCTTACGCCCGCCTGGGAACGGCCCAGACGCGGCGCATGACGCCCGCCTCGCCCTCGGTCAGGCGTACCGCCTGCCCTGCGGGCGAGTCGACCGCCCTGCTTGGTCTGGATCCGCCCCCAGACCCACG
>JAOPYY010000045.1 GCA_025964395.1 Actinomycetes bacterium
GTCAGGACGTTCTTTGCTTCGGTGCGGGTGATCCCCGCCTGCTCGGCGACGGCGTCGGCGAGCTGAGTCTGGGTGAGTGCCATCATTTCTCCTAAATTGGGGTTGCAGCGCGGCATTCAAGCGGTTCCGGCGGACAGCGGCTCAGGAACGGCGCTGTGAGCGGCGTAGCGCATCGAGCCGCCGCCGGTCCTGCTTGGTCGGCCGCTCGCCCAATTCGGCGCCCAGCGGGCGGGCCAGCCGGCGCTGAAGCGCCTGCTCCTCACGGGCTTTCGTGGACTCCGGCGTCTCGGCGTAGAGCGTCCGCGCCACGGTCGCCGACCCGCGCTTGTCGCTCAGGCCGGTCACCTCAACCGACCAGGTCACGGTGCCGATCCGAAGCTCGACGCCGTCGCCGACCCGCACGTCCTTCGACGGCTTGACCCGCGCGCCGTTCACCTGCACGTGGCCGGCCAGCACCGCGTCCGTCGCGAGGCTGCGCGTCTTGAAGAAACGTGCAGCCCACAACCACTTGTCGATGCGTACGTTTTCCATCCGCTGATATCTCTCTTACCTGTGCAGCTCCGCCGCGTCCAGGTGCTCTTCACCCTCGTCGGCGTTGCAGAAGCCGCGATCCTGCCGTTCTTGCCGATCGTGCTCCAGGATCGCGGGCTCTCCGCGGCCGAGATCGGCGTCGTGCTCGCCGTCGCGGCGGTCGCGGGTTTCGTCGCGACGCCGCTCTGGGGCCACGCGGCGGACGGACGGCTCGGTGCAGCGCGCGCGCTGGTCGTCGCGTCGGTGGCCGCCGCCGTGGCAGTGGTGCCGCTCGTGCTCGCGCACCGCCTCCTCGCCTTGACGGCCGTCGTCGTCCTGGTGACCGCGGCACGCTCCGCGATGGCCTCACTCAGCGATGCGATCGCGCTCGAGCACCTCGGCGACGATCGTGCGCAGTACGGCCGTGTCCGGCTTTGGCTCAGTGTCGGCTGGGCGATCTCCGCCTGCGTCTGGGGGATCGTGCTGCAGACGGGCAGCCTCACGTGGATGCCCTGGATCTACGCGGCGTGCGTCCTCATCGTCGCGGTCGCGGCCCAGGCGGTCGGCGGCGCACGCACCGTGCACGAGCCGTCGGTTGCCGGCGCGCGGCGCGCGATGGTCGTTGCGCTCGCGCCGTTCTTGCTCTCGCTGCTGCTCCTCTTCGCCGCGTTCAACGCGACGTTCTCGTTCATCTCCCTCCGGATCCGCGACCTCGGCGGCGGGCTGTTCGTGGTCGGAGCTGCGACGGCGTTGCAGGCGATCGCCGAAGCGCCGGTGATGCGCATCACGCCGCGGCTGAACCGCGTGCTCGGGCACCGCGCGCTCTACGTCGTCGGGTCGTTCTTCTTCATCGTCGCGTTCGTGGCGTGGGCATTCCTCGACAGCCCGCTCGCGATCGCGCTCGTGAAGCTCGTGGCCGGGGTCGGTTTCGCGCTCGTCTACGTCGGCTCAGTGCTGCTCGTCGACGATCTCGTTCCGCCTGCGCTGCGCGGGACGGGGCAGGGCCTTGCGAAGGCGGTCTCGTTCGGGCTCTCGCCGATCCTCGGCTCACTGGCCGGCGGTGCGATCTACGACTACGCGGGGCCGCGCGCGCTGTTCCTCGCCTGTGCAGGGGCGGCGCTGGTCGCTGCGGCGTCGGTGTTCGCGATCGCGGCCCGGGCTCGCGCTACGCGCAT
Source organism: Actinomycetes bacterium (assembly GCA_025964395.1). Lineage (GTDB taxonomy): Bacteria > Actinomycetota > Thermoleophilia > Gaiellales > Gaiellaceae > PALSA-600. The sequence continues at coordinate 1,686 of JAOPYY010000045.1, forward strand.
CGTGCCCACGTGAAGTTCGCCTTCATGGCTCTCGTGCACCTTCCCTTTTCGATCGGTTGTGCGCGGCCGCGCGATGGTTAACCATCCGGGCGGGCGGAATGCGTTCCTGCATGGGAACGATCGTGGTCGGGGTCGACGGGTCCGACCGTTCACGGGCCGTACTCCGCTGGGCGGTCGACGAGGCAAAGCTGCGCCGCGACCGGGTGCTCGCGGTGCACGCGTGGGAGCCGCCAGTCGAGCCGGCGATCGACATCCCACCGGACGAACCCCCGGTGTACCTGCCGGAATGGATCGCCCGTGTTCAGGAAGGCGCGGAGGCGCTCGTCGAGCGCATCGTCGCGGAGGTCCGGACCGAGGACGTCGAGGTCGAGCCGATGGCTATCGAAGGCCCTGCCGCCACGGTGCTCGTCGATGCCGCGGAGGACGCCGACCTGCTCGTCGTCGGCTCGCGCGGCAAGGGCGGGCTGGTCGGCCTCCTGCTCGGATCGGTCAGCCAGCAGGTCGCACAGCATGCGCCGTGCCCCGTGGTGATTCACCGCCGCCGCGAAGATGTTTCCTCACGCGGCGCGCGGTGACGCTTTCTGGTGACCCCAACGAAAGGGAGGAGCATCATGTCGCAGGTCATGCCGGAGCGGAGCTCCCGGACCCCCGATCGGTTCCAGCCGTCGACCGATATCGACCCGCTCGACCGCGTGCGCTCACTGATCGACCAGACCCTCGGCGGCGAGATCGCATCCATGCTCACCGAGGTGCGCGCGTTCACGCCGCCGGTCGACATCGAGGAGACCGACGACGCGTATGTGGTCGAGGCCGATCTGCCGGGCGTGCAACGCGAAGACATCGACATCGAGCTCGAAGGCAACGAGCTGCTGGTGTCAGGCGAGGTGAAGCAGCGCGACGGCAGGTTCCGCCGGCGCACGCGCCGGGTCGGTCGCTTCGAGCTGCGCGTCGTGCTGCCCCACGGTGTCGACAGCAGCGGTGTCGACGCCAAGCTCGACCACGGTGTGCTCACGGTGCGCGTTCCGAAAGCGGAGAAAGCGCAGCGCCGCAAGATCGACGTGAAGTCCTAGGAGGGCTCATGACAGCACAAGGGACGGCCACGCAGGCGACGACGAATGTGATTGCGGTCTACGACTCGATCGACGAGGCGGAGCGCGCGGTCGAGAAGCTCATCGAGGAGGGCATCCCCGCGGAGAACATCTCGATCGTCGGTCAAGGCCTCCAGAGCGAAGTGAAGCTCCACGGCTTCGTCACGACCCGCGATGTCGCCAAGCAAGGCGCGGGCCTCGGGGCGGTCTTCGGAGGCCTGTTGGGCTTGCTGTTCGGCACGGCGTTCTTCTTCATCCCGGGCGTCGGGCCGCTCGTGGTGCTCGGGCCGCTGGTCGACACGCTCCTGGGCGCAGCCGAGGGAGCCGTGGCAGGCGGGCTGTTCGGTGCGCTGTTCGGCGCGATCGCCGAGAGGGAGCACATCCCGAAGTACGAGCAGTACGTGCGGGCGGGCAAGTACCTGGTCGTCGCGCAGGGCGATCCGTCGCTCGCCGAGCGCGCGCACGAACTGCTCGCCGGCACGGCGGCCAGCGACGTCGAGACACACTCGGCGGGCAGCGCCGCCTAAGGAGGTTCGGGACGGCGCGCCGCGAGGCGCGCCCCCTCCTTATGATCGAGCCCATGGATCCCGAAGAGCTGACTGCCGTGTCCGCCCCGGTACGCGCGGACGTGCCGCCAGACACGCGCATGGGCGCCGTGTACCTGACCGTCGCCGACCTCGACCGCTCGCTCGCCTACTACGAGACGCAGATCGGTTTGCGCGTCCACGCGCGTGACGGTGGCCGTGCCCACCTCGGGACGGGCGGGGAGGACATGCTCGTGCTCAGCGAGGAGCCGGGCGCGCGGCCCGCCGACGGCTACTCGGGCCTCTTCCACTTCGCATTGCTCGTTCCCGAGCGCGTCGACCTCGCTCGCTGGCTCGCGCACGCGGCGCGCGACCGCGTGCCGCTCAGCGGGATGTCGGACCACTTCGTCAGCGAGGCGCTCTACCTCCGCGACCCCGACCACCACGGGATCGAGATCTACGCCGACCGGCCGCGGGAGCTCTGGGAGGGCCAAGTCGAGCGGCTGACGACACTGCCGCTCGACACGAACGACCTGCTCGCGACGCTCGAGGATCCGATCGCGGAGCCGTTCGACGGGCTTGCAGGCGGCACCGTGATGGGGCACGTGCACCTCTGCGTCGCCGACGTCGCCGAGTCCGTGAACTACTACCGCGATGTCATGGGCTTCGCGCTGATGGTGCAGCTCGGCGATCAGGCTGCATTCCTCAGCGCCGGTGGCTATCACCACCATCTGGGCGGCAACACGTGGCAGAGCGCGGGGCGGCCGTACGCGCCAGAGGGGCACGCGCGGCTCACACAGATGACGATCGTGCTGCCGGACGAAGCCTCACGCGATGCCGTTGCCCAGCGAGTGGGCGGCACCGAGGTGCGCGACCCGTCCGGAATCCCTGTCGTGCTCACGACGACTTCCTGAGCGAGACCAGCTCGTTGCGCTGCGCTTGCAGCAGGCGCTCGGGAACCTCGTCGACAACGCCTTGCGCTGCGGCGGCTCGGACATTCGAAACGCGCGGTCTCCCTCAGTGACGCGTCAGGAGATCGGTGAGATCCTTGACGAAGGCGTCGACTGAGCCGACGCGGGGCGGGACGGCGGCGGGGTTCGTATGGCGCATGACGAACAGGCCCACGTAAGCCCCCGAGGCGACCGTCGCGCGGTGACGGGCATCGCTCTCGCTGAACCCGAGCTCGCGGAACGCCTGGGAGAGAAAGGCGAGCCGGCCCTTGGTGACGCGCCTCACCGCGGCCGCGGTCAGGGCGCTTTCGCGGCCGGACACGAAGGCGGCCTCGATCCGGCCCGCGTCGGCACGACGCCCGAAGGCGCCGCGAATCAGGACGACTAGCCGTTCGCGCGGATCGGGAACCTGCGCGATACGCGCGGCTGCCTCTGCCCGCAGCGTTTCCTCCCAGTGCTTTGCTGCAGCCGCAACGAGGGCGTCACGGTTCTTGAAGTGCCAGTAGAAGCTGCCCTTGGAGACGCCGAGGCGCTTGGCGAGCGGCTCGACCGCGATTGCATCGAGACCGCCCTCAGCCACCGCGGCAAGAGCCGCCTGGCACCAATCGGCTGGCCCGAGCCTCGGATTCGCCACAAATCTACGCTACCTTGCTGCTATGACCATACGGAACCGTATGGAACCTACGCCGTTTCGGGGATCGTCCTGCCGCGTTGAGGGCGTCGATGTCCCTCGCAATGGCGTATGGCGTCCCAACCGTGCTTGACGCGTTGCGCGCGCGAAATGCCGCGATCGCAAATCTGGGCCGCCATGCCGTGTCCGGCGTCAGCCTGACCTCGCTCTTCGACGAGGCGTGCTCCACGCTCGCACACGTGCTCGACGTCGACCTGACGAGCGTCGTCGAGGAGCAGGCGCATGCATTCGTGCTGCGGGCAGGGCACGGACTCCCGGCCGACTTGATCGACTGCTCGATCGCGCCGCTCGGTACCTCGCTCGCCGGGTTCACGCTGGACCAGGGCGAGCCGGTCGTGCTGGTCGACGTGAACGCGGAGACGAGGTTCGAGGTGTCGGAAGCACTGACGACTACCGGTGTCATCAGTGGCGTGACCGTCCCGATCCGGGGTCCGCACCGTCCATTCGGCGTGGTCAGCGTGCTCTCGTGCACCGAGCGACGGTTCACGGAAGCCGACGTCGTCATCGTGCGGCTGGTCGCGAACATGCTCGCAGGCGCCATCGAGTCCGAACGCGCGCGCTCGACAATCCGCACGGGCGATCACGTCCTCACGGAGCTCGTCGAACACGGTCCCGACATCCTCATCCGCTTCGACCGGAAGCTCCGTTACCTCTACGTGAGTCCCGCGATCGAGCGGGCGACCGGGCTTGCTCCGCGGCACTTCATCGGACGCACGAACGAGGATCTCGGCATGCCGGCCGAGTTGTGCGAGCTCTGGCGGCGCGAGCTCGAGCCGGTGCTCGGCACTGGAGAGCCGCGGCGCTTCGACTTCTCCCACGACGGGCCTGAGGGGACTCGTTTCTTCGAGTCGCATGCCGTGTCCGAGCGCGGGCCTGACGGGTCGCGCCAGAGCCTGGTCGTCTTTACGCGTGACCGCACCAAAGCCCGGCAGGCCGAGCTTGCACGGCTGGCGAGCGAGGCGCGCTATCGCGAGCTCTTCGAGCGGGCACTCGACATGATCCTCCTCTTCGACACCGAGGGCCGGATCATCGACGTCAACCCTGCCGCGGAGCGGACGCTCGGGTACCCGCACAGCGAGCTGGTCGGGCAGCGGTACGAGCTGATCGTCCCGCCCGAGGAGATCCGCGAGGCTGCGCAGCGACTCGCGCTCAAGCTGGACGGCTCGGGGCCGACGTCGGCCTACGAGTCGGTCGTCGTCTGTAAGGACGGCAAGCAGGTCCCGGTCCACGTGAGCAGCCAGGTGCTCATCCGGGGTGAAAAACCCGCGGGTGTGCTCACGATCTCCCGCGACATCAGCGACCAGGTGGCGGCGCGCGAGCGAGCAGTGGCGAGCGAGCGCCGGTTCAGAGGCGCGTTCGACGACGCAGCCACCGGGATGATGCTCGTCGATCCCGACGCGACGATCCTGCGCGCCAACGCGGCCTTCGCGCGGATGCTCCAATACTTCCCGGTCGAGCTCGCGGGAACGAAGATCTTCGAGTACATGCCGCCGGAGGACACCGAAGCGGGCCGCGCCAACATCATGGCGATCGCGCGCGGGGAGATGGATTCCTTCCGCATCGAGAAGAGTTACGTGCGGCGCGACGGCTCGTCGCTCGCGGCGCACGTCGTCGTGTCCGGCGTCCGTGACGCCGACGGGGCACTCGAGTACTTCGTCGTGCATGTGCAGGACCTGAGCGAGCTCCGCCGCGTGCAGAGCGAGCTCGACGAGACCGAAGAGCGCTTGCGTCAGTCACAGAAGCTGGAGGCGATCGGAAAGCTCGCCGGCGGCGTCGCGCACGACTTCAACAACTTGCTGACGGCGATCAATGGCTACTCCGATCTCGCTCTCGCCGAGCTGAACGGGGAGCCGACGTCGACGCAGCGGTGCATTCAGGAGATTCGTCGCGCCGGCGAGCGCGCGGCAGAGCTGACGCAGCAGCTGCTGACGTTCAGCCGGCGGCAGGTCCTCGAGCCGGAGGTGATCGACATCAACGATGTCGTGAATGACTGCCTCTCGATGCTCGGGCGGCTCGTCGGCGAGGACGTCGCGATCACAGCGAACCTCGCCGACTCGCTGCCGATGGTGCACGCGGACCCGGGACAGCTCGGCCAAGTGCTGCTGAACCTCGTCGTGAACGCGCGCGACGCCATGCCGGACGGAGGACGACTGAGCATCCAGACGCGCGCTTCGCACGTCGCCGACGGTCTGCGCGTGGTGCTGAGCGTCAGCGACTCCGGGCACGGCATGGAACGCGAAACGGTGGAGCACATCTTCGAGCCGTTCTTCACGACGAAGGAGCAGGGCAAGGGGACCGGGCTCGGGCTGTCGACGGTGTACGGCATCGTTGAGCAATCCGGCGGCACGGTCGAGGTCGAGTCGGCGCTCGGCGAGGGGTCGACGTTCACGGTCTACCTGCCGCCGACGGCCGAAATGCCGACGGCTCCGGCGAAGCCGGAGTCCAAGCCTGCAGCCGGAGCCGGTGAGTCCGTGCTCGTCGTCGAGGACGACGCGGCCGTGCGAGGCCTCGTCGAGGAGATGCTGACGGCCGCGGGGTACGCGGTCATCGTGGCGGCAACTCCTAGCGAGGCGATCGCGTTCGCCGACGGAGGCGAGGCGATCGACGCGGTCATCACCGACGTCGTGATGCCGGAGATGAATGGGCATCGACTCGCGCAGCACCTCCATCGGCTGCGGCCCGGCGTCCCGGTGCTCTATACCTCCGGGTACGCGGGAGAGATCATCGAGGCACGTGGTCTGGTGGAAGCCAGCGACGCATTCGTCCGCAAGCCGTATTCCGCGTCGACCCTGATCGGGAAGCTCCAGGCGCTGCTCGACGCGCGCGTCGCCGTCTAGCTCCGCTCCCCGTGGGATGGGGCGATAGGCTTCCGCGCGATGGAAGTCGAGGAACGCGCCGAGGAGGCGCCCGAGGGAGCCCACCAGCGCGACCTGTCGGGGGTCTTCCGCTACTACGAGCTTGCGAAGCGCGCCGAGTGGCAGGTCAAGGACCTGCCCTGGGGTGAGATCGCGCCGATCCCGGAGTACAAAGGCTCGCCGCAGAAGCTCGCGCGCCGCCAGGATCTGTGGCGCTCGGTGATCACGCAGCAGCTGCAGGCCGACGAGCTCGCGGTCGAGATGGCGACGCAGCTCTTCGCGATCGCGCCGGACCACGAAGCGAAGCTGTACTACACGACGATGGTGCAGGACGAGTCGCGCCATACCGAGGCGTGGCTCAAGCTGATCGAGCAGACCGGCGGGATGGCGGAGCGCGACCCGTACCTCGACCAGCTCGCCGCGCACGTTCTGCAAGCGGACACACTCGAGGAGAAGGTCTTCCTGATGCAGGTCTTCTACGAGCGGCTGATCATCCCGCGCTTCCGGATGATCGCGCGCTCGACGCGCGGGACGATCCTCGAGGACCTCTGCAACCGCCTGACGATCGACGACGGCATCCACCACGGGGCCGGTATGGCCTACGAGCGGGTTCTCCTCGAGAGCGCGGGGAAGAAGGTCAAGGCGAGCCTCGTCGACGCGGCGAACAGCCTGCTGCCGGTCTTTGCGAAGCACGCGCTCTGGCGGCCGAAGGCCCGTGAGTTCATCGGCGCGTTGATGCGCGACACGGACATTCGGATGCTTCGCGAGGACCTCGAGCAGGGGATCAGGCTCGCGCAATCGCTTGGGATCGACGCCAGCGGCATCGTGCTGCCGCGGCAGCTCGCGTAATTAACGTGCTTCGAGGATCAGCCGCGGCGTGCGGCCGAGGCGCAGGACATCCGCGACCTGGACGCGCTGCATACCGAGCGACAACGTATCGCCCGGTGAGGGTGGATCGTCGAGCTGAATCCGCCCCGTCGCAATGACGGCTTCGTCACGCCGCAACTCATATTTGTAGTCGCTCACCGCAGTGCACCCCCGAGTGCCAAGCTTGCCGCCCGCCGCCAGTAAAGTCTCACCCTACATGCCGACAAACCTTCCGCTCACGGGTGGCTGTCTCTGTGGTGGCGTTCGTTACGAGATTGACCAACCGCTCGTCTCGGCGTCGTACTGCCACTGCAACCGCTGCCAACGCCGCACCGGCGGCGGCGCATCGGCCCAGGCACGGATCGCTCCCGGTTCGCTCCGTGTGACCGCCGGCGAGGAGCTCGTCGCCGAGTGGGTGCCCGAGGAAGGCTTCGCGAAGTGCTTCTGCTCGGCCTGCGGCAGCGCGCTCTGGAGCCGCCACCCGACGAGTGGCGCGATGAGCGTTCGGCTCGGCACATTCGACGGCGACCCCGGCATCCGGCCGCAGTGGCACCAGTTCGTCGCGTACGCCGCCGAATGGGAGCCGGTCCCCGACGACGGCCTGCCGCGGTATCCGGAGACCAAGCCGTAGGAGGGATTGGCAGGAGATCCCGCGGGGTCGACGGTACGGTTGAGGCGTGGCAAAAGCGCGCACAAAACCGCGCCGTTCGGCGAAATCGCCGGCGGTCCTGAGGGAAAGGGTGGCCGAGCTCGAGCGCGAGCGCGAGCTGCTCAACTCGATCGCGAACAACGCGCCGAGCTTGCTGTGCCTGATCGAGGGCGACGGCCGGGTCCGCCCGTTCGCGACGAACAGGGCCTTCGAACGCACGCTCGGCTACGAGCCGCACGAGACCGGCGGCGCCTACTTCTGGGATCGCTACGTACCTGACGGCGAGCGCGCGGCCGCACGCGACTGCATTCTCTCAGCGGTTCGCACCCGGTCGCCCATCGAGTGCGAGGGCCGGTGGATGCAGCGCGACGGGACGCCGATCGAGGTGGCTTGGTGTTGCACCCCGCTGCCGAAGATCGCGAGTGGCCCCGTCTTCCTGATCACCGGCACGGACATCACCGAGCGCAAGCGGCACGAAGAAGAGGTGCGCCGCTCGCGCGCGCGCATCGTCGCCGCCGCAGACGACGCCCGGAGGCGTCTCGAGCGGAACCTGCACGACGGCGCGCAGCAGCGCTTGATCGCGTTGCTCCTGCAGCTTCGCGGCGCGCAGCGCGGAACGCTGGAGACCATGGCGGTCGTCGATGCCGCCGTCGAGGAGCTGGCGGCTGCCGTGCGCGAGCTGCGCGAGCTGGCGCAGGGCATTCATCCGTCGGCGCTCACCGAGCGCGGGCTCGCCGCCGCGCTGCGCATCGTGGCTGCGCGCGCGCCGCTGGACGTCGAGCTGGACGTCACCGACGCACCGATCGACACCAACGTCGCGGTCGCCGCGTACTACATCGTCTCGGAGTCGCTGAACAACGTCGCGAAGTACGCCGGCGCCTCGCGTGCCGCCGTCCGCGTGCGTGAGACCGGCGAGCGTCTGGTGGTCGTCGTCGAGGATGACGGCCAGGGCGGCGCAAACATGGACGGCGGCACGGGCCTCCGCGGCCTCGTCGACCGCGTCTCGGCCCTGGACGGGAAGCTCGACGTGGACAGTCCCTCAGGCGGCGGAACGCGCCTGCGCGCGGAGTTGCCGCTCGCCTGAACCTGGTTCAAAGAGCGAACCAGGTTCCGGGACGGCGGCTCGAATAAGGTGTCAGACACCAATGTGCTTCGATCTCGACTCAGCGCCGCCGATCCCCGTGATCGCAGGCGCCGCGGTCTCGCACGATGACCTCGTGCTCACGGCGGCGGACGGGAACGAGTTCGCGGCGTTTCTCGCGACGCCGGATGAGCCGGCGACCGCCGGCGTCGTCATCTATCCCGATGTGCGCGGTCTCTACCGCTTCTACGAGGAGCTCGCGTTGCGGTTCGCGGAGCGCGGCTACGCAGCGATCGCCTTCGACTATTTCGGTCGTACCGCCGGCACGGAGAAGCGGGACGACGAGTTCGAGTACGGGCCGCACGTCGAGCAGACGACGGACGACGACGTGCAGGCGGACGCGCGCGCGGCAATCGAGCACCTGCGGAGCCTCGGCGTGCGCTCGGTGTTCAGCGTCGGCTTCTGCTTCGGCGGGCGTGCGTCGTGGGTCGCGGCGGCGTCGGGCCACGGGCTCGCGGGCGCGATCGGCTTCTACGGCTCGCCGACGCGCCAACGCGGTGGCCCGAGCGTCGTTGAACGGGCCGGGCAGCTCGAGGCCCCGATCCTCGCGCTGCAGGCGGGCGACGACGGCAGCATCACGGCCGCGGACAACGCGTCTTTCGAACGGGCGCTGACGGATGCCGGCGTCGAGCACGAGATCGTCACGTACGACGGCGCGCCGCACAGCTTCTTCGACCGCAAGCAGGAGGCGTTCGCCGAGGCGTCGGACGACGCGTGGCGGCGGACGCTCGAGTTCATCGACAGCCTCTCGCGTTCATCGACAGCCTAGAGGCTTGATCCTGGCGATCGACCAGGGGACGACAGGCACCACGTGCCTTGTCGTCGACGAGGAGCTGAACGTGCTCCGTCGCGGCTACGCGGACCTGCCGCAGCACTTCCCGCGGCCGGGCTGGGTCGAGCACGACCCCGACGAGATCTGGCAGAGCGTGCTCGCGGCCGCGAGCGCCGCGGGGCTCGACGACGTCGACACGGTCGCGATCACGAACCAGCGCGAAACGACGCTGCTCTGGGACAGCGCCACCGGCGAGCCCGTCGCCCCGGCGATCGTGTGGCAGGACCGGCGAACCGCCGAGCGCTGCCGCGAGCTCGACGCCGAGCTGATCCGCGAGCGCACCGGCCTCGTCCCCGACCCGTACTTCTCCGCGACGAAGCTCGAGTGGCTGCTGCGCGAGCACGCGCGCGAGGGACTTGCGTTCGGAACCGTCGACAGCTGGCTCGTCTGGAAGCTGACCGGCGGCGAGGTGCACGCGACCGATGTGACGAACGCCTCGCGCACGCTGCTCGTCTCGCTCGAGACCCTGGACTGGGACGACGAGCTGCTCACGCTCTTCGGTGTCGACCGATCGCTGCTGCCGCGTATCGCGCGCTCGGAGGATGTCTTCGGCGAAGGCACGATCCTCGACCGGCGCGTGCAGATCCGGGGCATTGCCGGCGATCAGCAAGCCGCGCTCTACGGACAGGGCTGCCACACGGCAGGGGAGGGAAAGGCGACATATGGCACCGGCACGTTCGTGCTCGTGCACACGGGTGACGACGCATCGCCGCCGCCGCACGGGCTGCTGAAGACCGCCGCGGCAGACGGGTACGCGCTGGAAGGCGCGGTGCTCGTCAGCGGCGCGGCGGTGCAATGGCTGCGCGACGGGCTCGGCGTGCTCGCGGACGCGGCGGAGAGCGAAGCGCTGGCGCGCAGCGTCGACTCGTCCGACGGTGTCGTCTTCGTCCCCGCGCTGACCGGGCTCGGGTCGCCGTGGTGGGATCCCGACGCGCGTGGCCTGATCTCCGGGATCACGCGAGGCACGACGCGGGCGCATCTCGCGCGGGCCGCGCTCGAGGCGATCGCGCACCAGGTGGCGGATGTGGTGGACGCGCTCCCGGAACCGCCGGCCGTCCTGCGGGCAGACGGCGGAGCGACCGCGAACGGCTTTCTGATGCAGCTGCAGGCCGACCTGCTCGGCGTACCCGTCGAGGTGGCCGCGGAGCGGGAGACAACGGCGCTCGGTGCGGCTGCGCTCGCGACCGGCCGCGGCGTCCGGGTCGCCGTCGGGGCGACCTACGAGCCCGGGCTGAACCTGGACGAACGGCTAACGCTGCGTGACGCCTGGCGGAGCGCTTTGAACCGTTCTCGAACTTAACGAGAAGTTCTTAGTTTGCGGGTGCATCCTTAGGGCCAACAGACGAGCTAGGAGGAACAAGCAGTGGAGAAGCTCGAGCAGGCCCTGTTCGAGATCCGTCGTGTGATCGCGGGTCAGGAAGAGATGCTGGAGCGGGTGCTCGTGTGCCTGCTCGCAGGTGGACACGTGCTGATCGAGGGCGTGCCGGGACTCGCGAAGACGCTGACGATCAAGACGACGGCCGCCGTGCTCGGCGGGTCGTTCCAGCGCGTGCAATTCACGCCCGACCTCGTGCCGTCGGATCTCGTCGGCACGCGCGTCTACCGGCCCGACAAGGCGGAGTTCGACACCGAGCTCGGCCCGGTCTTCTGCAACTTCTTGCTCGCGGACGAGATCAACCGTGCGCCCGCGAAGGTGCAGTCGGCGCTGCTCGAGGTGATGCAGGAGCAGCAGGTGACGATCGGCCACAACACGTTCGACGTGCCGCGGCCGTTCCTCGTGCTCGCGACCCAGAACCCGATCGAGTCAGAGGGGACGTACCCGCTGCCCGAGGCGCAAGTCGACCGCTTCATGCTCAAGGTGCTGGTCGACTATCCGACGCACGACGAGGAGCTCACCGTCGTCTCACGCTCGCTCGAATCGGCGCCCAGCCTCGAGCAGGTCCTGTCGCTCGAGGATCTGCAGAAGCTGCAGCAAGACGTCGCCGCGGTCTACGTCGATCCGGCGCTGATCAGCTGGACAGTCGATGTCGCCACGGCGACGCGGCGTCCGCGGGAGCACGGGCTCGACGACGTCGCCGACTACGTCGCGTACGGCGCCAGCCCGCGCGGCCCGATCAGCCTCGTGTCGGCGGGCCGTGCGCTCGCGGTGATCCGCGGCCGCGACTACGTCGTGCCCGGCGATCTCGAGGCGCTCGTGCGCGACGCGTTCCGCCATCGCCTCGTGCTCTCGTACCGCGCGCTCGCCGAGGAGGTCGCGCCCGACACGATCCTCGATCAGGTGCTCGCGAAGGTGCCGGTGCCGCAGATCGATCTCGGTCGCGCCCGCGTCGCTTAGAGGTCATGTCGACAATGTCGGATCCGCTCGCCCCCGTTCGCACGCCGGACCGTCCCGGCCCGGGGCCGCTCTCGTCGTCGTCGCTGCGCGCGCTCGAGCTCTCCGTCGGTCGCCGCGTCGACGGGCTGCTCGCCGGCGACTACAAGTCTGCGTTCGCAGGCGTCGGCAGCGAGCTCTGGCAGGTGCGCCCGTACGAAGCAGGTGACGACGTGCGCCGGATCGAGTGGAACGTCACGGCACGCACCGGCAACCCGCACGTCCGCGTCGAGCTCGCCGAGCGCGTGCTCGTCACGTGGCTCGTGCTCGATGCGTCGGCGTCGATGGCCTTCGGCACCGCGGAGCGCCGAAAGGCCGACGTCGCCGAAGGCGTTGCGGTTGCGATCGGCTACGCGGCGACGCGCCGCGGCAACCGGCTTGGCACGATCTCGTTCGGAACGGAGGCGAAGGTCGAGCCTCCGCGGCAGGGTCGCCGCGCGCTGCTCGACACGCTGCACCTGCTTCGCGACCTGCCGCCGTCCGGCGCAGGTTCGTTGCGCAATGCGCTCGAGCTCGCAGACAAGGTCGCGCGCCAGCGCGCGCTCGTCGTTGTCGTCTCCGACTTTCGCGGGCCGGCCGACTGGCGCTCCCCGCTGCTGCGTCTCGCCGGCCGCCACGCCGTGTTGGCCGTCGAAGTGCGCGATCCGCGCGAGCAGGAGCTCGCCGATATCGGTGAGCTCCGCCTCGTCGACCCCGAGACAGGACGTCAGCTACGCGTGGACACCGGTGACCGTCGCCTGCGCGAGCGCTTCTCGGCGGCGGCTGCCGACGAGCGGCGCGCGCTCGTGGCGAGCCTCGCGTCGGCCGGCGTGCGGCACGTCGCCGTGTCGACCGAGGGTGACTGGCTGCGACCGCTGGCCGCGTTCCTGCGGAAGGGGAGGCACGGCCGGTGAGCTTCGCTGCGCCGCTGCTCCTTGTCTTCCTGCTCGCCGTTCCGGCAGCGGTCGCCGGATACCTGTGGCTCGAGCGGCGTCGTGAGTCGCGGGCCGCGGGCTGGGCTGCTCCCGCGTTGCTGCCGAATCTCGTCGAGCGGCCGCCGAACTGGCGGCGCCACCTGCCGACGGCGCTGCTGCTCGCAGGCGTTGCGCTGCTGCTGGTTGGTTTCGCGCGGCCGCGCACGTCGATCAGCGTCAAGCGGCAAGAGGCGACGGTCGTCCTCGTGCTCGACGTCTCCGGTTCCATGGCAGCGAAGGATGCGCAACCGTCACGGCTCGGCGCCGCGCGCGCCGCTGCGCTGCGCTTCGTCGACAAGCTTCCGAAGGGTTACCGCATGGCGCTCGTCACGTTCTCCGATCACGCGGCGGTTTCGGTGCCGGCGACGCACGATCTCATCGCCATGCGCGCGGGGATCGCGCGCGCGAAGTCAGGCCCGCAGGGAACGGCGCTCGCGGACGCGGTCTCGCGTGCCGTCGACGTCGGTCTTTCCGTGAAGGGGCAGGCCCAGGGCGCGCGGCGCCCGCCGGCGATCGTCGTGCTCTTCTCGGACGGTGGACAGACCGCGGGGCGCGTGACGCCGGCCCAGGCGGCGGCGAAGGCGAAGAAGTCGGGCATCCCCGTCTCGACCGTCGCGGTCGGGACGCCGGACGGCGTTGTTCTCCAGCCGCTCACGGGCGGCTTCACCGAGCGGATCCAGGTACCCGCGCAAGCCGCGGTCTTGCAGACGATCGCGCAGGAGAGCGCAGGTCGCTTCTACCCGACCGTCGCGTCGGTCAACGTCAACACGATCTATCGTGATCTCGGCTCACGGGTCGGCCGCCAGAACAAGACGGTCGAGATGACGGCGGCCGCGGCGGGAGGCGGGCTCGTGCTGATGCTCGCCGGCGCGGCGCTTTCCGGTCTGTGGTTCCGGAGGTTCCCGTGAGGATCGCGCTCGCTTCTATGGTTGCGGCACTCGCCTCGGCGGCGGCCTTCGTACCGGCCGCTGCCGCAACCAATGAGTGCCACGGCATCCAGGCGTGCATCCGCGTCGTAGGCCCGTGGGTCGTCGTGCCGGCGCGGGGGAGCGCCGTGTACCTCCTCAGCTGTCCCGGCGGCCGCAGCATTGTCGGCGGCCTGGATGCGCAAGTCACGTCGCGCGACGTGCGGATCGGGTTCGACGGCCGCCTGGGCGCGCCCGTGCAGCCCGGTTCGACGACGACGCGCTACGCGCTCTTCCGCGCGGTCTCGGTTTCGAACCGCGTGCAGGCGTTCCAGCCGCTGCTCGGCTGCGTGCCGCTGCAGGGCGGCGGCGGGCGCTCCACGGTGTCCGCGTACGTCTCGCCGCCGGGGCCGTCGCTCGAGTACCGCTCGCGCATCGCCGTGCTCGCACCCGGGTCGGGGGGCTTCGCGAAGGTCTCGTGCCTCGGGAATGAGCGGATCGTGGGCTCATGGCAGGCGCTCGCGTTCCGGACGAAGAATCCGCCGCCGCTCGACAACGCGGGCCGCGTGCACGCGAGCAAAGTGGTCGTCGGCAAGAAGGTCGTCGTGAGCGCCTCGGCGAGCGACGGCCTGTCGATTGACGCGCACGCGATCGTCCAGGCCGGCGCGGAATGCGCACCGTGAGCTTTGCGTCGCCGTGGCTTCTGCTCGCGCTGCTGATCGTGCCGGCGACGCTTGCGCTCGCGCTGTGGCTCGACCGCCGCCGCGCGCCCTATGCCGTCGCGTTCACGAACCTCGACCTCCTTGCGTCCGTCGCGGTGGGGCGGCGCAGGTCGTGGCGGCGCTGGGCGCCGCTCGCGTTGTTCTTGCTGGCGCTGGTTGCCGCATCGACTGCGCTCGCGCGGCCGAAGGCGTCGGTGTCGGTCCCTGCGAGCCGCGCGACTGTCGTGCTGCTCGTCGACGTGTCGGGCTCGATGCGGGCTGCCGACGTCAAGCCGACGCGCCTCGGCGCGGCGCAGGCCGCGATGGCTGCGTTCGCAGACCGCGTTCCGAAAGGCGTGAAGGTCGGACTCGTCTCCTTCAGCACCGGTCCGAACCTGCTCGTGATCCCGACGACCGACCGCGCGATCCTGCACGAGGGGATTGATCTGCTCTCACCGGAGGCGGGGACGGCGATCGGAGACGGGCTCCAGCTCGCCGTGCAAACCGTCAAGACATCGGTCGGCGATGCGCCGCGGAGCAAGGACGGGAAGATTCCCGGGGCGATCGTGTTGCTCTCGGACGGCGCGCAGACGCGCGGCGCGCTGACGCCGCTGGAGGGAGCAGCCCTCGCGCGGAACGCCGGCATTCGCGTGTTCACTGTCGCGCTCGGCACTAACAACGGCACGCTCGACCCGGGGTCGTTCGGCTTCGGCTTCGGGAACGGACAAGGGGGCTTCCTCGGCCCGAGCCGCCGCTTCCCCGTGCGGCCCGACCCGGTGACGCTCGCCGCGATCGCCCGCGAGACCGACGGCAAGACCTACCGCGCCCAGTCCGCGTCAAAGGTGCAAGAGGTCTACAAGCAGCTCGGAGCGAGCATCGCGCACAAAGCGGTGAGGCGGGAAGTGTCGTCGTGGTTCGCAGGCGGCGCAGCGTTGCTGCTGCTCTTGTCGCTCGGCACCGCGCGGCTCACCGGCGAACGGCTGCCCTAGCCTCGGGTCGCGCTCAGGCCGCATCCCAGACAGAGAAGAACCTGGTTCGCTCTCTGAACCAGGTTCACGAGTTTCCGCACTCGGGGTGCAGGCTCGAAACTCCTGAATCTGGTTCGGCTGACACCGAATCAGGTTCAGTTCTAAAGATCGAGGTTCAGCTCGCGCAAGGCCAAGAAAACGCCTTCGCTGAACGTCGGGTACGGCTGGATCACGTCGAGCAAGACCTCGATTGGTGTCTCCGCGCGGATCGCCAGTGTCAGTTGCTGCAGCCATTCGCCCGACTCCGGGCCTGCCGCGACGGCGCCTTTGATCACTCGGCGTTCCGGATCCGCAACCACCTTGATGAAGCCGTTGCGCTTCGGGCGCTCGTACGTTGAGAGGCGCGGAACCGATTGCAGGTCCCACGTCGAGCTGACGCCGCCCTCGGTGTCGCCGACCACCGCGACCTGCGGGTCGGTGAAGATCGTCGCCGGGATCGCGCGATGGTCGGCGCGCGCATCGCGGCCGTCCATGTCGTAGGCGACAACGCGTGCGTGGTACTTCCCGACGTGCGTGAACTGGGCGATGCCCGTCACGTCGCCGATCGCCCACACGTCCGGTGCGGCGCGCAGGTGCTCGTCCACCTCGATCCCGCGCTTCGAGATCGTCAGCTCGAGCGCGTCGAGCCCGGCGACGTTCGCCTTTCGACCCGTTGCGACGAGCAACCGGTCGAAGGGCAGCTCCGTCCCGTCTGCAAGGACGAGGCTGTTGCTCGTGACACGTTCGCCATGCGCCTCGAGACGTACGTCGACGCCGTCCTCGCGCAGCGCCTCCTCGACAAGCGCCGCGGCATCCGCGTCGACGCGCGCGAGCAGCCGCGGGCCGCCCTCGACGAGCGTGACCTGAGAGCCCACGCGCTGGAAGAACTGTGCGAGCTCGCACCCGACGGGGCCTCCGCCGAGCACCACCAGCCGCGCGGGCACCTCGAGCGTCTCCGTCGCCTGGATGTTCGTCCAGTAGTCGACCGACTCGATCCCTTCGATCGGCGGGATTGCCGGTGAGGACCCCGTCGCGATCACCAGCCGGTCGTACTGCAGCGCCTCGTCGTCGACCGAGAGAACGCCCGGTTCCACCGCAACGCCGTCGCCGCGGATCAGCTTCGCGTTCTGCGATTCGAGCCATGCGACCTGCGACGAGTCGTCGCGCTCGGCGACCTGGTCGCGCCACGCAAACACGCGTTGCGGATCGAGCTTCGCACCCGTTACCGCGCCGTAGGAGCGCTCCGACTCGGCGACGAGCTCCGGCGCGCGCAGCATCGTCTTCGTCGGCATGCACGCCCAGTAGGAGCACTCACCGCCGACGAGCCTGCGCTCGACGACGGTGATCTCCGCCTCATGATCGAGCCGGCGGAGGGCGCCGACGAAGTGCTCGCCGGACGACCCTCCACCGAGAACGACGATATGCATCTACTTGAGGCCGTTCGCCTTGAGGAACGCGCCGGCGACCGTGGCGGCCGACTGCTTGTCGACGATCACAGCCTTGTTCATGGCAACGATCGCGTTCTGTGACAGCTTCGCCGACACGGCGTTCACGGTGCTCGTGAACTTCGAGCCGAGCGACGTCACAACCGAGGTCTTGACGATCGGCGCAACGTTCTGGAAGCCCGTCACGTGCTTCGGGTCAGCCAGCACCGTGTACTTCGAGCCCTTGCCGAGCGGCGGGTCGGTCGAGAACACGTCGGCAGCCAGTACCGAGCCCGCATCGAGCGCGGCGTACGCCGAGATGCCGGCAAGCGGTGTGAACGTCGCGTTCGTGATCCCGTACTGCTTCGTGTATCCGACGAAGCAGGTGTTCCGCGTCTTGCACTCGGGGAACCCGCCGAACTTGAAGCTGCCGACCTTCTTCAGGTCGCCGATCGACTTCAGCCCGTACTTTTTCGCCGTCGCATTCGTCACCGCGACGACGTCGGTGTCGTAGAAGGGAGTCGGATTGAGGACCGTGTACCCCTTCGCCGCCTCGAGCTTCTTCGCCAGCTCCCACGTCGCGTGCGCAGTCTTCGGAGACGACGGCTTGTGGAACACGACCTGAACGATCACACCCGTGTACTCGGGATAGAAGTTGATCTTGCCGCTCGTCAGCGAGGTCTGGATCAGCTCGGTCGAGCCGATGTTCTCCTTGTAGGAGACGGTGAAGCCCTTGGCCTCGAGCGCCTGCTTGTAGAGCTGGCCGAGGATGAACTCCTCGGGGAAGTTCTTCGTGCCGATGATGACTGTCGTGCCTGCCGAGTGGGCCGGCCGTGCGAAGACGGCCGCGAACAAGCCGATGACAATCGCGACCCCGAGGGAAATCGCGAACGCCGCCTTGGCAGCCCGACTTCTGTGCTTGCGAATCACTACAGCTCCCTTCGTTGTGGTTCGCCAATGACCCTAGTACGGCGTACACCCCTGGGCGTCATGGCGATCTGAACTCCAGTTAGTGCGGCGAAGACGACCGCGGACAGCAGCATCACGCACAGCGATGCACCGAGGACGCCCGAGAGGCGATAACTGGCCTGATTGACGATGATGTCGCCGAGTCCGCCGCCGCCCGCGATGGCAGCGATCGGTGCGGTCGCGACGATCGTCACCGCCGCCACGCGGATCCCCGTGAAGAGCAAGGGAAGCGCGAGCGGCAGTTCGACTCGACGGAGGATCTGTGGATCGGTCATGCCCATACCGCGGGCGGCCTCGACCGCGTCGCGGTCGACGCGATCCACCGCGTCGAAGCTGTTGGTCAGGATCGGGCCGCTGCCGAGCACGGCGAGCGCGACCATGTTGTTCACGAACCCGATGCCGAGCACGGTCAGGAATGCAGCAATCAGAACAAGGCTCGGCAGGCCTCTCCCGATGATCGACGCCGCGATCGCGACGCTCGAGCCGCGGTGGAGATGGCCGAGCGCGACGCCCAGCGGGAGGGCGACCGCGAGTGCGATTGCCAGCGCGGCGCCCGAGAGCGCGAGCTGCTCCAGCGCCTTCGTCGCGAGGAAGCCGGGACGGTCGACGATGAACTGCAGCGCGTCGACGAACGTGTGCAGGTTCGCGGCGTCCGCGACCGTCATGCCACGCCCTTTGACGCCCACGGCACAACGAGGCGGCGCAGCCCCACCAGCGCCGCGTCGCAGCTCAACGCGAGCGCCACGGCGAGTGCGCCCGCCGAGTAGATCTCTGTCTTGAACGGCGTCGGTTCCTTGAGCGCCAGGAAGATCGGGTAGCCGAGGCCCTTCGGGAGCAGGAATGCAGCGATCGTCGCGATCGCCACCGTCGAGACCACGGCGATGCGCAGTCCGCCGATGATTGCCGGCGTTGCGAGAGGCAGCTCGACGCGCATCAGCACTTGCAACCTCGTGAGGCCCATCCCGCGTGCCGCCTCGAGCACTTCCTCGGGCGGGCTGTGCAGGCCGGCGGTGATGTTGGGGAAGAGGATCACGAGCGTGTACGCGACGAGCGCGACCTCGACGGTTGTCACGGTTAGCCCCGTGAAGGGCACGAGGAACTGGAAGAGCGCGAGGCTCGGAATCGTGTAGAGGAGCGCCGAGAAGATCCCGAACGGCTGCTCGAGCCGCTGGAAGCGGTGCGCGAGCAGCGCGAGCGGGAACGCGATCGCAAAGCCGATCGCGACCGCGATCGCGGTCAGCTCGATGTGCTGCACGAGTGCGGGGCCGAGCGTGTCGTGCCAGTGCCCCCGGACCCAGTCCCAGCAGAAGGTGTGGTCACCCGTGACGCACGAGCTGCCCTTTCCGAAGGTCGGGATCACAGGGCCGCCGGCCGCGAGGACGCTCACAGCAGCGCTCCCGCATCGCTGAAGCGGAAGGCGCCGACCACCTGGCCGTTGTCGTCCTCGACGAGCAGGTGGTCCGTCTTCGTCTCGAGCAGGAGGGACACCGCGTTCCGCACAGTGGTCTCGATCGAGACGCGCGGTTGTTGATCCGCTCCGTTGGTCGGGCTGAGCTTCACATCGCTGAGCCGCTTCAACGCCAGCCGACGCAGCGCCCGGTCCTCGCCGATGAACTTCGCGACGAAGTCGTCGGCGGGCTGCGCGAGGATCGCGTCCGGCGTGTCGTATTGCGCGAGCACGCCGCCCTCGCGCAGGATCGCGATGCGGTCGCCGAGCTGAATCGCCTCGTCGATGTCGTGTGTGACGAAGATCACGGTCTTGCCGACCTCGCGGTGCAACCGGCGCATCTCGGTCTGCAGGCGGAAGCGCGTGATCGGGTCGAGCGCGCCGAACGGCTCGTCCATCAAGAGGAGTGGGGGGTCCGCTGCGAGCGCCCGTGCGAGCCCCACGCGCTGGCGCTGCCCGCCGGAAAGCTGCGCGGGGTAGCGCTTCAGGTCCGATTGCTCGAGGCCTACGAGGTCGATCAGCTCGCCGCAGCGAGCGCGGATCTTGGCCTTTGGCCAGCCGAGCAGCCGCGGCACCGTCCCGATGTTCTCGCCGACGGTCATGTGCGGGAAGAGACCGACCTGCTGGATCACGTAGCCGATCTCGCGCCGCAGCTCGACGACCGGGATGTCGCGCACGCTGCGGCCGTCGATGAGGATGTCGCCGGAGTCGAACGGGATCAGGCGGTTCACCATCTTCAGCGCGGTCGTCTTCCCGCCGCCCGAGGGGCCGACGAGGATGCAGAACGCACCGGCCGGGATCTCCAGTGAGAGGTCGTCGAGCGCGGCCGCGTCGCGGCCCGCGTAGCGCTTCGTCACGTGGTCGAACGTGATCTCGGCAGCGGCATTCATTGCTTGTTCCTGATCCCTGCGAGCCCGATGATCCCTCCTGCACCGACGAGCGCGGCCGTAATCCACATCGCCATCCGGTACCCCGCCAGGTCGAGCTTGTTGTCTGCTCCTGCGATCGCCGCGCCGACGGTCGCGATCCCGAGCAGCCCTGCGACGCGCGCCACGGCGTTGTTCACGCCGCTCGCGATTCCCGCGTCGTGCTCGCCTGCGTCGGCGAGGACGGTCGAGGTCAGCGGCGCGACGATCATCGAAAGGCCCGCCGCGAACAGAAGGAGCGGCGGCAGCAGCTCGGTCCAATAGTCGAAGCCGGGCTTCAGCCGCACGAGCGGGATCACCCCGAGCGCCGTCACGAGCGGACCGACACCCATGAAGAAGTGCGGCCCGTACCGCATCGACAGGCGTCCGACGCGCGGCGAGAGCAGGAACATCACGATCGTGATCGGGACGAGCACGAGCCCGCTCCGCAGCGGCGAGTAGCCGGCCAACTGCTGGAGGAAGAGGACGAGGAAGAACGTCTGGGTCGACAGCGCGGCGTACACGGTGAGCGTCTCAATATTCGCGAAGGTGAAGTTGCGCTTGGCGAACAGCCGCAGCGGCAGCATCGGGTCCGTGTGGTGGCGCTCCCACCACACGAAGACCGCGAGCAGGGCGAGGCCGCCGAAGAAGGTGCCGAGGATCAACGGGTCGCCCCAGCCACGCCGCGGCTCTTCGATCAACGCGAAGACGGGTCCCCCGAGTCCCAGCACACACAGCACGCCCCCGACAACGTCGACACGCGCGCGTTCGTTCCCGCTGTCCCGCTTCGGCACCGCGTACACGACGAGCGCTGCCGTGGCGATCGCAATCGGAACGTTGATCAGGAACACCCAGCGCCACGAACCGTGCGTGATCAACCAGCCGCCGATCAGCGGCCCGATCACGAAGGCGACGCCGGTCCACGCGGTCCACGAGCCGATCGCCGCCCCGCGTTCCTCGCCGCTGAACGTGGTCGCGATCACCGCGAGGCCCGCGGGCGTGAGGATCGCGCCCGCGACCCCTTGTAGGCCGCGCGCGAGGATCAGCGTCGTGCCGTCCGGCGCAACCGCGCACAACACCGACGTGACGCCGAACACGACGATGCCGAGGATGAACAGCTTCCGCGCACCGAAGAGATCTCCGAGCGAGCCGCCGACGAGCAGCAGCGAGCCGAGTGTCAGCAGGTAGGCGTCCACGACCCATTGCTGGAGCGCGAGCCCGCCGCCGAGATCGCGCTGAATCGCGGGGAGCGCAACGTTCACGACGCTCCCGTCGACGAAGACGATGCTCGAGCCCAGGATGCAGGCGATCAGGACGAGTCGGTTGTGGCGCGACTGCGACAAGTGGTCGATACTGGCAGACGGAAGGAGGCTGGCGGATGGCGGAGTACCAGATCGTGCAGCTCGAGGACGTCGACGACTGGCTTGGCGACTACCCCGGCGAGATGCGCGGGATCACGTATGCGATCGGCGCCGAGCAGGTTGCCCTGACCCACAGGCGGATGCCCCAGCACACGGGAAGCAAGGGCTCGTACGGGCACCGGCACAAAACCCAGGAGGAGCTCTACTTCGTGCTCAGTGGGAAGCTGCTGTTCAAGCTGAACGACGAAATCGTCGAGGTCGTCGCGCGTCAGGCAGTGCGCGTGCCGCCGGAGACGTGGCGCGGCGTCTGGAACGAGGAGCCCGAGGATGCGGAGCTGATCATCGTCTCCACGCGGCTGAGCGACGATCCGGGCGCCGACACGGAGAGGAGCGCCGAGGACTTCTGGCTGGAGTGACCCGCGGTGCGGGGAAGGTGACCGGCGCCGCTGCGCCGGCCACCCGTTCTGCGCGTCCCCACGTCGTGCTCAGCCTCTAATTGCCGCGGGGTGCTTTCCGCGGCGTCGGCTTGCGCCGGCCGCGCAACAGCTCCACGTGCGCGTCGCTGAGAATCTTGGTCAGCTGGTGGTCCGAAGGCCTCATCATCAGGGCCCTCCCTTCCTCTCGGCCTCGAATATCTTGATATCAAGATACTAACAGGCAAGAGTCTTGACGTCAAGATTCTTTGTGGCAAAATGGGCACGTGCCCCAACACGAAGACTCGATCGACCGCCTACTCGCGAAGATCGTCGCGGCCGGGGAGTTCGACATCGACCTCGACGTCGAGGGGATCGTCGACCGGATCGGGAAGATCAACAGCCGGATGAAGAAGGCTCAGAAGGCGACGCTGCGCGAGCACGACTTGACGCTCGAGGAGTGGGGTGTGATGACGACCCTCCGTCTTGGCGGTGACGCCTGCCGTAGCTCTCCAGGCGACCTTGCGAGCGACCTCGAGCTCTCGAGCGGCGCAATGACGAGCCGGCTCGACCGGCTGGAGGAAGCGGGCCTCGTGCGCCGCCTGCCCGATCCCGACGACCGGCGCGGCGTTGTCGTCGAGCTGACGGAGAAGGGTCGGGGGGCCTGGGACCTCGCTGCGAACGTCCAGGGGCGTCGCGAGGCGTTCTTCGCGCGCACGCTGACGAAGCCCGAGCAGAAGCGGCTGAACACGCTGCTGCGGAAGCTCCTGCTGAGCCTCGACGCTACTCCACCGACGACGTAACGCTCACCGTCAGGACGCCCCGGCGTCCGTCCCTGGTGAACGCGCGCACCTCGAGCGTGTGCGCGCCGGGCGCAACCGTCGACGTATCCCACGTCGTCGCCCACGGCTCGGTCGTCGCCGTCGCGATCACCGTGCCGTCGACGACGAACTGGACGTGCGCGACCGGCCCGATCGTGTGGGCGCGCCAGTCGACGCCGCCGCTGACCGTCTGGCCGTCGGCCAGGTTCTGGGCCGTGACCTGCGGCGCGGGGAGGGGCTTTGGTTTCGACTTCGGCTTCGGCTTCGTGACCACGTGGTTCGTCACTACGAGCGGCAGGTGCCGCTTCGCCACGCGACCGTCCGCCGCCACCGCGGCGAGCGTGATCCAGTGCCGGCCGTCGCGCACCTTGCGCGAGTTCCAGCGCACCGTGTACGGCGCCGAGCGATCGCGGCTGACGATGCGGCCGTCGACGTACAGCCCGATCCCGCCCGTCCTTGCGCCTCGCACGTTCGCGCGGATGCGCACGTTGCCCTTGACCTTCTGCCACGCGTGAAGCGCTGACGTGGTGAGCGCGAAGTCGTGGTTGACGACGCGCACGACCAGGCGCTGAGTCGCAACGCGGCCGTCGCCGCTCGCGCGCACCGTGAGTACGTGCACGCCGTTCGCGGCGCTCGTCGTGTTCCAGCCGCGGCCGCCGGCGAACGAGAACGGCTTGCGCTGGTCGGTCCAGACGACGCGGCCGTCGATCGCGAAGTCGACGCGGCTCGCAGGCCCGCCCTTCGTGCGCACGGCCCATGGGGCGATCCCCGTCAGCGTCTGGCCGCGGTCGAACGACGTCGTCTCGACGTGGATTGCGTAGCGCTCCGGGAAGGCGTAGCGGCGGACGAGGTTCATGTAGAAGCCCCACCTCCAGTGCGGGCCTGGGTCAGTGTGGTGGGAGCTGCCGCCATACTCGCCCGGGTGCTTCGGATCGGGCACCCGCGCGTGGCCGATGATGTGCTTTCGGTCGACCGGGATGTCGTAGCGGCGCACGAGCCAGGCGACGAGGCGCGCGGACGAGCGGTACTCGTCGACGGTGAAGCCGGCCGGGTCGTAGGTCTCGCCGACGTGCTCGATCCCGATCGAGTGGC